>CAYWMQ010000001.1:0-98222 GCA_964459635.1 uncultured Candidatus Saccharibacteria bacterium
CTGGTCTTGTTGTATTTCAACGGTTTTTGATGGGGAGAAGTGCGGGCACTTCAGTACACACAACGCTTGACATCCGCGCTCCTTAGTGTATACTAAACAACAACTTACCCTAACCGTGCATTCGCACATACTCTTTGATCTATGCCGCGTGCAGCAAAAAAAGATATGCAGCCGCAGGATTTGCGCTTTGCGGTTTTGGCCGCAGACGCGGTGGCGCTTCGCTTACACGATGGCGCGCTTGAGGTGCTGCTCATACCTGTCACCAACCCTGCATGGCAGGGAAAGGAGGGGCTTCCGGGTGGGCTCATACGGCCCGACGAGACGGCGGAGCAGGCGGCCGAGCGGCATCTTACCGTAAAGGGTGGCCTTGCGGGCGGCTACTTCGAGCAGCTCTACACCTTTAGCGACGTGGACCGCGACACGCGGGGGCGTGTGGTGTCTGTGGCGTACCTCGCTCTCTTTAGTCCCGAGGAGTCCGCGCTCCAGAGCGACGGGGCAGGGGGCACACACTGGGTGCCGGTCGCAAAGGTGCCGCGCCTTGCGTACGACCATGACCTTATCCTTGCGACCGCTACTGAGCGGCTCCGCGCACGCATCGGCTACACCACCATCATTCGGCACCTTTTGCCGAGCGAGTTTACGCTGACCGACCTCCAAGTGGCGTATGAGGCCGTGCTGGGGCACACGCTCGACAAGCGCAATTTTCGCAAGAAGATCCTCGCACTCGGGCTCGTGTCCGAAACGGGCCGCACACGCACGCAGGGTGCCTCGCGCCCCGCAGCGCTCTACCGCTTCGCGAAGAAAGGGGTGGATACGATAGAGATACTATGATGAGTTTAGAGAGTAGAGTGTAGAGTTGAGAGCGACGAGGAGCGAGCGGGCGAGTAGTGCAGATATTGACAAACCAAATACAAGGTGCTATAATGCCCCAGAAACGCACCTTACAGCTTTTTTGTGCCGGCGGAGCCGGCGAGGAGGATTTGTGGATAGCAAGAGCTACTATTCTGCGGCGGCGCTTGCGCTGCTGCCGCTTGCGGTCGCGTGTGT
Source organism: uncultured Candidatus Saccharibacteria bacterium (assembly GCA_964459635.1). Classification (GTDB taxonomy): domain Bacteria; phylum Patescibacteriota; class Minisyncoccia; order Phycocordibacterales; family UBA12088; genus CAYWMQ01. The sequence goes on from CAYWMQ010000001.1 coordinate 1,048, forward strand.
GACCATGCCCGCGGGCAGCATCGGAGTGCAAATCGCAGCCGCCGTGCTTGCGGCCGCGTACGTCGTGGCTGCTGTGGGAGCGAAGCGGCGCGAGCTGTTCTTCGCTCTGCCGTTCACTGCTCTGTATGCGGTGTGCGGCGGTCTCTTGCTCCGTGCCGCGATCGGCATAGACGCGTACGGCAGCGATTCCTTTATCGTGGCGGTGGCCGGTGCTGCGCTTCTCACGGTCGTGGCGATCGTGCTCGCGCATCTCGTCGGCCAGCGGATCGTCCGCACTGCTGGGCCGAGCAAGGGTGACGTCTATATGGCGGCCTACATGCTCGCGTTCGTCGCGGCTGTCGCGGTGCCTGCGCCCTGGAGCCCTTTTGCCGCGCTCGCCATCGTCGCGCTCGCGATCTGGGGCCTTAAGCCGCACATCGCCGCGCTTCCGGCATAGCCCTACAAGGCTGTGCCACGACCCCCGGATACACGTCTGGGGGTCTTCCACGTGCAGAGTATGTGTATACTTGACACTAAGTAAATACAAATGTGCAACGCGAAAGTCGATTGACAACCTTTTACTGCAGGTGTAAGTGTATATTAGACACTAACAAACGTTGACTTAGTCTCGGCAATCATGTATGGTTGCGCGGATAACAAGAAGAATGTTCTTTGACACTGCATAGAAAGAGGAGAATGTCTCATGGCTACACGTGCACTTCAAGTCGAGCTCGTGGTCATCGACCCCCAGAACGACTTCATGGATCAGCCTGCCGCGACACTGCCAGTGCCCGGCGCGACCGACGACATGCGGCGGCTTGCGGCACTCATTGACCGACTCGGCCGCAAGCTTGCCGACATTCACGTCACGCTCGACAGCCACCGCGTCATCGACGTGGCGCACCCGGGCATGTGGCGTGATGCAAACGGTATTGCTCCGCAGCCGTTTACCATCATCTCGCCGGACGACATCGAGCGAGGCGTCTGGACGCCCCGCAACCCGGCCTACACGGCGCGCCTGCTTGCCTACGCCCGCGCTCTGGCGACGGGTGGTCAGTATCCGCTCATGGTCTGGCCGGAACACTGCCTCATCGGCACGGCGGGTCACAACGTCGAACAGACGCTGATGGCCGCCTTGCAGCGCTGGGAGCGTCGGGAGTTTGCCACGGTCGATTACGTGGTGAAGGGTACGAACATCTTCACCGAGCACTACGGCGCGCTTATGGCCGAGGTGCCGGACATGGAAGACCCGTCCTCGCAGCTCAACACCGGCTTTCTCGACATTCTGGCGCGGGCGGACATCATCGCGGTTGCGGGGGAAGCCCTCTCGCACTGCGTGAAATCCACCGTGACGCAGATTGCCGACAACATCGGCGAAGAGCACCTGCGCAAGTTCCATATCCTCACCGACTGCACGAGCCCCGTCCCGCAGCCGCCGAATGGCCCGGACTTTCCGGCCATCGCAGCCGCGTGGCTCAAGGATATGGAAGCGCGTGGTATGACGCTTACGAACTCCGTCGACTTCTTGGCCTAACATCGGGCATGGTACGGCAGCACTGCTGCCGTACCGAAACCTCACGTACAAAGGAGTACTACCATGCCTAAGCTCGGCACTTCCATGGCCGTCTCGACGATCGGCGGCAGCAACTTTAAGTTTACCGGCGCGCGCATCGAGGAGCTCGGTGCCACCGAGTACACCCTCGTCACCATCGCCGTTGATGAAACAGGCTCTGTCGCGGGCTTTGCAGATGAGCTCTTGCGCATGCTGCAGGCTGCGGTTGAATCCTGCCGCCTTGCGGTCCGTAGGGTCGGTAAGGAAGAGAACGTACTCATTCGCGTCATTGCCTTCGGCAGTCAGCACCCAAACGGCGTGCGCGAGCTCCACGGCTTTAAGCCCATCAGCGAGATTGACGTGGCGGCGTATCAGCCGCTTATGCCCGGCGGGCTTACCCCCCTGTGCGACGCGTGCTACTCGTCTTTGGGCGCCATGAACACGTACGCGCAGAACTTGGTCGACAACGACTATGCCGTAAACGCCATTCTGTTCGTCATTACCGACGGCGGCGAAAACGCCTCGGTCGCAACGATGAACATGGTGAAGACCGAAGCGGACAAGGCGGTGCGCGGCGAGGTGCTGGAGTCGATGATTTCGATTTTGATCGGCGTGAATGCGCAGATGGCAAGCGGCGAGCTCGCGCAGTTTCGCAGAGAAGCCGGGCTCACCCAGTACATCGACGCCGGTGACGCAAGCCCGCGGACGCTCGCCAAGCTTGGACAGTTTGTCTCGCGTTCCGTGTCGAGTCAGAGCCAGGCCTTGGGCACGGGTGGTCCCAGCAAGCAGATCTCCGCAACCATCTAGCAGTACCACAACAGCGTAAAGAAGGGCGGCGGAACAAAACCGCCGCCCTCATCTGTAAAAGGACATGGCGATGCAGGACATTCGTACCGACTGGTACTACCACATAGGTGAGCAGCATTTGCGCTCGGGCGCACCTTGCCAAGACTACGCGCTCGCGGGTACGCAAGATGACATGGCGTACGCTATAGTGTCTGATGGCTGTTCCAGCGGAGGACGCACAGATGTGGGTGCGCGCATTGTTGCGCTCGCAGCGCAGCGTGCACTCGGCGAAGAATCTTGGCGGGGATACGCCACGGTTGACGCTCTGCATGCAGATGCGGCGCGGCTGCGCCAAGAGTTCTACATGGACACCGGACGCACCCTTTTTGGCCTGGAGCCGCATGACATGCTTGCGACGTGCATCGTTGCGCTCAGTACTCCTCGCGGCGGATACGTGCGCGTGTATGGGGATGGGATCGTTGCGCTCGTGTTTGCGGATGGTGCCGTACGCGTGCACGAATACGAATGGCTGAACAACATGCCGTTTTACCTTGCGTACGGGAGCGCACTTGTCGGAGAGTTTGTGAGTGCCCATGGTGGTGCTCTTGATGCGGCGTGCTGCGCGGAGCGCATATACACGAGCGGAGACAGTATGCCTGCAGTCGTCGAGCACACACTCGCTGCCGGCCTGCGCGGCATGCATATTGCGCTCGGACCGGAAGAACTATCCACGCTCGCGTGTATCGCACTGTATTCCGACGGCGTCGGGTGCGTCTCCGGCGTACCCGTGCAAGATGTTGTGCGCGAGATGCTTGCCTTTAAGACTCTTGCGCCCGGGTTTGTGAAGCGCCGCGTGAAGCGTGCACTCACGGACTACGCGCGAGGCGGACATGCGCCAATGGATGATGTGGCATGCGCTGCACTGCTGCGCATGCCTCAAGAGGAGGAATAAAATGGTACAGAAAGGCAGCTTCACCGTTCTGCTTGACGGACGAGGCCCGCTCACGCTCGAACCTAGAGACCATGTCGGTACGGGCGGCGAAGGCTCGGTGTACCGTTCGGGCAACACGGTTGTAAAAATCTACAGCGACCCGCAGAAGATGCTGCGCGAGGACATGAAAGGGAAGCTTGCGCTTCTTGTCGGCCTTACGCACCCCTCTATCGCGGCACCACGCGGTATCGTGCTCTCTACGCGCCACGAGCCCGTGGGCTTCTACATGGACTGGGTGGCGGGAGAGCCGCTCCCCGGCCTCTTCACCAATGACACGCGGGCGCGGCTTGCGTTTGGGGATGCGGAGTCAACCAGCGTGGCGGCTCGCATGCGCGAAGCGATGGCATACGCGCACGCGGCGGGCGCGCTCATGGTGGACCCTAATGAGTTTAACTGGATCGTTTCGCTCAGTGACCCGCAGAAGCCGTTGCCGTACGCCATTGATGTTGACTCTTGGCAGATAGGTCGATGGCCGGCGCGCGTCATCATGCCCTCCATCCAGGACCACCACAGGCAGGGTTTCGACACTCTTACGGACTGGTTCTCGTGGGGCGTGGTCACCTTTCAGGTGTACACGGGTATTCATCCATACAAGGGCACGGTACCTGGCTTTGGGCGGTACGACCTCGAGGCGCGCATGAAGGCAAACGCGAGCGTATTTCGACCCGATGCACGCGTGAATAGAGCGGTGCGTCCGTGGAGTGTGATTCCCGGGCCGCTCTTGGACTGGTACGTTGCAACATTCGAGCAGGGGGAGCGTACCGCGCCACCCTCGCCGTATGCTGCGGGCGCGGCCGGCGCTCCGACCGCGCGTACGCTCCGCGTCGTGACGACCGCGCAGGGTGCACTTATCTACGCAAAGCTCCTGGAGCGCCCGGGTGATCCGATAGTACGCGTGTTTCCCGCCGGTCTCGTGCGTCTCGCAAGTGGTGCCTTAGTGCATGTGGCGAGCGGGCGTACTCTTCTCACACAAAGCTCGCCGCGCATGGAGGCCATAGCCGCCGCTGAGGGCTGGCTTATCGCGGATAAGGCCGCGTCAGGCGTAGTCTTCACGTACGTGGATGGTCAGAGCGGCGCGACGCAAACGCTTACGCATACCATACGTGCGGAGCGTGTGGTTGTTGGCGGTGAGCGCATGTTTGCGGTCACCTCGTCCGGCATCGCAGAAATCCTCGTGCGGAAGCTCGGACGTACCGTGCTTGTCGCGCAGGGGAAGGTCTGGGGTGTGCTGCCGCACGCGCTTTCGTGGCAGCGCGGCGTGGGTATCCTCGATGCGCTTGGCGCGGCATACGTTATCATGCCGTTTGGCTCTGAGGCGGTTGCACAGGTGCGGGTACCGGAGCTTGACCATGTGCGTGTTGTCGCAGGTGTCGGGTACGGGCGCATCGCGACCTTTACCGGTGTCGATACGAGCGGCGTGTACACGAAGTATGACGTGCTCTTCTCTCATGACATGCGCTCCGCACAAGTTTCTAGCGAGAAAGTCGCGACAGCGGAGCTTGTGCGGACGGTGCTTCCGAAAGGCGTTGTCGCGTTCATTGAAGAGGACGGCGAGCTCTGCGTCTCGGTGCCCACCGCCGCGACGATGAATAAAGTCGCGGACAAAGACATAGCCACCGACATGCTTCTCGCACGGGTTGGGGACAGCGTTGTGTATGTGAAAGACGGCGCGCTGTGGTCCCTCCGTATGAAGTAACGTATGAGGTGGCCTAAGGGCGGGACAAGATCCCGCCCTTTTTCGTATAGCACATGTGCGCAGAAAATTGACAAACGTAGCACTATATGACATTTTGGTGTCAGACCATGGAAAGGGAGGCGCAATGGAAGATGTAGCTCGCTACCTGGGGCGCATGGGCGCAAGCGTTCCGGACAAGGAACGCGTGCTTCCGTACGTGCGCAAAGGTGCACAAAATATCCTTGATGTCGGCTGCGCGGACGGGGCCTTTACTCTTCGCGTGGCGGAGGAGTTTCCGCACGCGTGCGTGCTCGGGATAGACATCGACCCACACTTTGTTGAACGTGCTCGCCATAACGCGACGTTGCGTGGCGTGCACAACGTCCGCTTCGAGCATGTACACCTACACGAGTTACTTACCCGCGACGTACGCTACGACGCCGTGCTGTTCATGTCGGTTTGGCATGAATTTAAGAGTCGGGGTTACAGCGCGTCACTCTACAAGGCGCTCGGGCACGCACATGAACTTCTACGGGAGAGTGGCCGTATCATCGGACGTGACCCTATGTGTCACGAGCATGCGTGTAAGATTGAGGACGTGGCGCCGTACATCGACGCAATCCAGGGGAACGCCGAGGTGTTGCCTTGGTTTGAGCGCTTCCTCGCACGCTATGGACCCGCGGTTAATCTGCGCGTGCTGAACCATTTCCTCCTGAAGTATCTCTACACCAACAACTGGACGTACGAGATGGAGGAGGATTACCTGGCGATGCCGCTCGAGTGGTATGTGGGGCAGTTTCGGGCGCTTGAGATGCGGCTCGTGTATGCCCAGGTCTACCTGCTCCCGTTTCTTCGGGAGAAGTGGCAAACGGACTTTGGTTTGCATGACGCCGACCTCGACCGACTTTCGTCGAACGGCGTTGTGGTGGTGGAAAAAAGTAGGAGGAAGGTGTCGTGTTAGATAAGCAGCTTGCTGCACTTGCGGTGCAGATGGTGCGCTATCGGCTTCCCAAGCGCTGGGGCGCCGTCTCCGTCGATATCATCAATGCGTTTTGCACCGTGGGCGCGGGCGCGCTTGCGCCCATGCGCCGCGATCCATGCATTGAGCGCATGGTAAATGAGGCCAACACCGTACTTCGTGCGGCAGAGGCGGCACAGCGCCCGGTCGTCCGGTACCGTGACGAACACAAGCCCGGCGTGCCGGAAGTGCCGTTTCCCATTCACGGAGAAAAGGGTTCCGGGGAAGAGCTGCCTGTGCCTGCACACACTTGGGTGTCTGCATATGCACTCATGCTCGACATCCCAAAGGACTGCTTCAACGGGCTCGTAGGCGCCATGGACCTCAAGACACATCGCAACCGTGTCATCGACTGGGTCAACGAGCACGAGCTCGAGGTGCTGGTGGTCGTCGGCATCTGCACTGACATCTGTGTGCTGCAGTTTGTGCAGGCGATGCTTTCCGCGCGCAACCACGGAATGATGCCGACCCTGCGGGAAATCGTCGTGTACGAGCCCGGCTGCACGACCTACGACTTGCCGCTTGAGACGGCGCGTGAGCTCAGCCTCCCCGAGGGCGCAGCGCACCCGCGCGAGCTCTTTCATGCTGTCGGCCTTACGCTCATGGCCCAGAGCGGAGCCATTATCGCCAACGAACTTGAGTACTAGGCCGTGCAGCCGCGGCAGACGTGACGGGAGGGTATCACCCCTCCCGTTTTTCTGTATCGCAAACAGCATAGACGTGCCTTTTCGGTGTGTGCGGTGTATCGCAGTGCTGCGCATCGTATTTACGCGATCGCATCCGGCACCTGTCCTACAGTCTATGAACGGCCGTTCATAGACTGTAGGACAGGTGCTGTGCGACTCAAGTACGTGTTTGAGAACGTGAATGTGCAGATTTTCCCAGCTTAAAACGCTTGCGGAGCGGTGCGCTGCTGTCCAGCTCCTCTACGAGCGCGCGACGGATAAACTCGCGTGCGTCATACGCTTCTATCAAATATTCGATTTCGTCTTTGCACTCGTACGGGTGTGCAAACACGGAATGTTGCAGCTCCACAAAACCGAGGTGCTTAAGTTTGCGCAAGAGCTCAAGCCGCAGCGCACGCATATCCTCCGGGATATCGTACATAACGAGCCTCCACTTGCCGTCCCAGCGCGCCGGCTTCTGTATGGTCATCTGTTCCAGGGTATACCGTAGCGCGCGCTTCTTGCCCTTCTCTGTGAGAACAAGCGTCACACTACCGTCTTTGTGCTCTGTACGGCGGATCAGTTTAGAACGGTACAGTGATGTAACCGCGTTGCTGCGCGCTCGTATATCGAGCTCCATCCACTCCTTCTTGATGCCCCGCATCACGCGTACCTGGCGATGCACCCCCGTGGCCTTCATCATAGAAAAGGCACCGACGGCGCGCAGGAGCAGAAGAAGCTTCTGTTGATTCACACCCAGTCTTTCTCGTCTGTTACGATGCATGGGAACAGTATACGACACGGGTCGCATACCCAGCAACAGTCTATGAACGGCCGTTCATAGACTGTTGAGCTGCTTTGAGTGCGGTGGGTAGCATGTGTAGGTTGGGGTGGCTGACGTCGTTTGGGGGAGGTGTGGCGACAATGTGTGTGACGAGAGGGACGAACGACTCGGCGTTTTTTCGGACGGTTTGTGGGGGTGCAGGGAGATGCTTACGCCAGAGCTTGACGTGTAGCGTAAAGTATGATATGAATGACGCGAACATGTTGTCTAGCACAATTTGCAGCAGGACTGTTCTTAGCAAGACAAAGGAGGACACAATGCTTTCGATGGAAGAAGCGGTTAAAAAAACACGGATTAGCACAGGACGGGCCGAAGAACTCAAGGCCATGGAGGGAGTGGCGGACATGCATATACTCGCCTTATCCGCCGAGGAAGTCTCGAGTAATGGCGTAACGTTCACACTGCGCACGCCACCTAGTGCCGAGGTGCAGCGCGTGTTCGAAGCAAGGTGCGATGAGAATCATTGGTGGCTGAGCTATCGACCCAACGTGGATGGAACGTTTGTTGTTCACCTCGAAAAGCGACGCGTTCCCTTCTAGAAGGTACAAACAAAGCACAACAGGGGGCAGCAATGCCCCCTTCTCGACACTCTGCTCATAGCCTATATGACAACACTAAGTAACATGATACGGTTCTACTTGTGGTTGACAAATATATAAGAATATGCTTGAATTGTACCAGAGCCTCGCGATGAGGCTTCGTTCGTTGTAACTTCCCCAAACTACCCACGGGTAGCGCGGGGACTGCTCTGTACGCAGGGCAGCTAGAGGCGGTACGCCGCCAAGGAGAGAAAGATGCAGCAGGAAGATGATGGCTCAAATCATTACGCGCGGGGTCATGAGGAATTTGACCCGCGCACTGAGTACGATCAGGGCACCAGTTATTTTAGGAGTAGCCCATTGAGCGCAACGTTAAACCTGCTCGTGGGCGATGCTGATCCCTCTACGAGGCGAGACCTGGTCGAGGCTGCCTTCCGCAGGGCCGCACTCGGCTACAAAGACGGATTCGGGAACGAAGTGCTACCAAACGATTATGCGGCGGAACAGCTGGTGGACGAGCTTCGCGTGACTATGTACCGAGCATTTCCGCAGTCGAAGGCGCCGGAAGGTTTGTCGCGAGGTGCGAGAATCGCACACGAACAGGCACAGCACGAGGCCGCGAGCCTTGCTGCACTCACCGAGCTCAGCTCGATAGCGGAAAAGCTGCCGACGACGCGACAGTGGAGGGGGGCCAAAGTTCCCCACCTTCTCTATACGAAGCTGGCACTGGCGCGGGCATACTTTTGGGGTTGGTGGCGCCTGCAGGATGATACACCACGGAGCAGGGCCGCTTTCAAAGCATTCGAGCGGCTGTACCTCGCACACGTCACGGAATCGCCGGGTACAGCGGAGAAGCTGTATCAGGTGCTTGCTGATGTGGTCAAAGCTGCTTGCGAATTCAAAGATCCTGAGGTGGTTCGCGACCTGGACCGATGGATACTCTTCGCTGAAGCGGCCGCACTGCGGGTGCCTTTCGCACAGGCACGGGCGCGAATCATTGGGCGAGAGGAGGCGGGCAAGGAAGCGCACAAGGAAGCGCTGGCGCGCAGCGAAATGAAGGGACGAGTGCGGTAGGTACCGCACCTTAGAGGGGCCCTTACACGGCCCCTCACTACTTGACGGAAGAAAGTGTATAGAGTACACTAACACATGGAACACGGGCCGTGGCGTGGCCTGCGAAATAGTTGACGTATCTAGTAAAATATGTTAAAATAGCGCGATTTGTTCGTTGATAAATAGATGGAAAAAAAGAGGAGGAATAGCATGACTCTTCGTGTTGCAGCGATGCAGATCAACTGCAGAATGCTTGACTTGAAAGGAAACAGCCGCAAGGTCATCGCGGCCTACCGACAGCTTGCGGCATCCGGGGCTCATGTAGTGACAGCCCCTGAGCTCGTGCTGACGGACTACCCTGCGGTGGATTACTACACGAACGCGGCTGTCTTGCGCGAGCAGGACAAAGCGCTCGAACGTGTGCTCCGCGCTGTCGGCGAGACTGTGCTCGTGCTCACACATGTCACACGTAACCTCGGGACGGGTAAGCCGCTCTTCAACACTATCGTGGTGATGCAACATGGGCGGATCATTCACCGGCAGCACAAGGCCTGCCTCGCCGATCAAAGCGAGTTTATGGAATGGCGTCAGTTTGAGCCCAACCCAAGTCGTATTGAGGCGTTCCAGGTGTCCTTTGCCGATGGGGAAACCGCTCGGTGTGCGGTTCTCGCTTGTGAAGATATCTGGGGCGGTCCGGTGCCCGGCGGGTCCGGTACGATACACACTCGCGAGGCGGTTGAAGAAGTCGCCGCTCTCCGGGTGGAGTATCTCTTCGTCCCCAACGGCTCGCCCGGCTGGGTGAACAAGCCGCTCCTGCGGGACCGACTGCTGCGGCATGTGGCCACGCGCACCGGTGCGACGGTGGTGTATGCCAACAAGACGGGCGGCACCGACAACTTGGTGTTCGACGGGGACAGCAGCATATACGCACCACACGGGTGTGTGGCGCGCGGTCTCCTCTTTGAAGAAGGTGTGGTGACCAATTACTGCTATGGTATTGCCGACCCGCTCGCCGTGCCGGTACAGGACAGCATGGAATACTTGTATCGCCTGCTCGTGATGAGTGTGCGGGACTACTACGAGAAGAACCCGTACTTCACGGGCTTGCTCGTATCTTCCTCGGGCGGCATCGACTCGGCACTCACTGCCGCACTTGGCGTTGAGGCACTGGGTCCCGATCGCATGCGTTTGCTGATGCAACCCTCTGCTATTTCGTCTGAGCACAGCGTGCAAGACGCCGTCGCCCTCGCTCGCAATCTCGGGGTGGAGCAAAATCATCTCATCTCGATCGAGCCGGCGATGAATGCGCTCGAGTCAATGCTCGAACCCTACTTCGTGGGGCTACCGCGAGATGTAACGGAAGAGAATGAGCAGGCGCGCATCCGTGGCGTGGTGGCAATGGCGTTTGCTAATAAGTTCCACCTGCTTCCGCTTGCGACCGGCAACAAGTCGGAGATGTCGGTGGGCTACGCCACACTCTACGGAGATATGTGCGGAGGCTACGCGGTTCTCAAGGATGTCTACAAGACGACCGTGTTCAAACTCGCGCGCTACGTGAACGAGCGAGCAGGTCACGCGCTCATTCCCGAGCACATCCTTACGAAGCCGCCAAGCGCGGAGCTTTCCGAGGGTCAGATGGATACCGACTCGCTGCCTCCGTACGATGTGCTGGACGCGATCCTGCAGAGGGTCATTGAAGAGGGTTTGTTCGCGGCGGACATTATCGCCCAAGGCTTCGACGCAGAGACAGTCTGTCGAGTGGAACGGATGGTTACTGCAGCTGAGTTCAAGCGACGACAGGCTCCTCCGGGGCCGAAGACAACCGCGCGCGGCTTGGTGGCTGATACCGGACGTGTCGTACCCATTACGGTGAACTTCACGCGAATTGACGATTGATCCGCACGGCAACCCGCCCCGCGCCTTCGGGCGCGGGGCACGGAGGAGACGAACGATGCACCATGTGATGAACATTCAGGGGGTGCCGATCGTGCAGCCCGAGGACCTGTTCAAGACAGTGTTCCTCTTCGCCGGGCGCTTCCACGTGCCCGGACTGCACCACCGCATACTTGTCGAGATGCTGTCTATGCTCGCGGCAGACACTGCGGAGAAGACAGGCTACCTCGCCGAAGTGGTGGTGTGGCCCGTAGCGGCGTACGATGAGCGGGACATCTGCATCAGCATCGAGCACCGCAAACAACTTGTGGCTCGCGCGTTTGCGGATATTCCGCACGTCATGTTTCGCTGGGACGATTTGGAAAACGGAGGGTATGGCTATACGCCGACCGTGGACCAGTACGACCGCCTTGCGAACGTGCCGGACCAGGAGCTACGCGGCCTGCTGCGACATCGGCTTACCGTGCCTTCGCTCTTGCGCCAGGTGTTCATCGTGGCGGGAGCGGACAATGTGGCACGTGAGACCGTGCTGTCGTGGGAGCAGGGGGACTGGCTGTTCGACGAAGCTCCGTGGATCATCTTCACGCGGCCCGGACACGTGCTCACGGATGCTCCGCCACATCGCACGGTCATCGAAGTAGACCTTCCGATGTGCGCCACCGACATCATCGCGAAGATCGAGCGTGGTGAGGAATGGGAGTCGCTCGTGGCGAATCGACGGGTGGCCGACTACATCAAGCAGCACGGGCTGTACGGATACGGAGGCGCTCCGGTTACGGCGGCTTGGTGATGTGCGGCTTCGGACTTAACTGTGACTCACACATACCCCGCGCGCGTCTGCGCGCGGGGAGGAGGGAGAGATGGAATTGAACACGAATTGGCTGAAGGGTAACAGAAATCTGCTGGCCGCGTATCGCAACATGGGCCAGCCGGAAACGTTGCCGTGGGATCACTACGAAGTGAGCATGGCGGACGTGGATGTGGCGGAGGGTCATGATGACACGTACATGTCCAAGGCCTTCTTCATCCGAAAAGCGCCTTTTGGTGGCACGTATGCGCTGCTTGGTGGCTTGACCAAAGCGTTGCGAGTCATCAATGATTGGCGCTGCGACCCGGTACAGGCGGAGATGCTGCGATATCTGGGCGTGCCTGAACGGTACGTGCAGTACTTGCAGCATCATCAGCGCTTGCGGCTGCGAATCTACGCTATGCGGGAGGGCACACCATTCTTCCCCCATGAGCCGGCAATCATCGTCTATGGGCCAAAGCCCGATGTGCGTCTGGTAGAGGGTATTGTGAGCGAGGCGTGTAACTACGGCTCGCTGTCGCTCACGAAGTGGCATCGCATCGTGCAAGCTGCGCGTCCGGGCCAGGTGCTCGAGTTCTCTCGTCGCAGGGCTCAGAACAGCGTGCTGGCATCAATCTACGCAGCATGCGCCGGCTGCGCCGCCACGAGTAACACCGCAGTGCTGCAGCACCTTGATATTCCCGTTAAAGGAACAATGGGACATGAGGGGCCACAGTCAGTCGGCGACCCACGGGCATGGTTTGATGCCATGTTGCGGGCTAATCCCCGCAACGCGATCGGGCTTGTCGACACCATTAGTTGTCTCGACGTCGATTTCCCGGCTTGGCTTGACTGCGTGTATGTGCATCGAGAAGAGGTGAAAGAGCATGCTGCTGTTTGGGGATGGCGCAACGACAGTGGGTCCCTGGCAGTGCTCACCATTGAGCAGTATCAGCGATTCAGGCGGCACCCACTTTCGCAGGACCGATGGTTCGTTGAGCGAGCTCGCGTTGTACAGGGAGGCGGCCTCGACGAATATAAGATCCAGGGAATAACGCGCGATGTATACAGCATGGCGAGGCAGATCGGTCTCGATGGCGATGACCTTGTGAGTCGCTTCATTTGGGCGGTCGGTGATGCAGGTGGCTCGTGCACCGATCAGCCCATACTTGGCGGTGTGATGAAAATCGGACTCGTCGGCGGCCAGGCAAGCATAAAGCTTGCCCTTGCGGCAGACGCGTCCGTGAGCGACAAGACGTCCATTCCAGGCTTTGTGCTCTCCGCGAACGTATATGACGCGGGCAACGAGCATCAGGGTGTGTTGCTGTACCGGCCCTCGACGGACGCACTCGTTGCCAACGTGGTGGGGTCCGGTACGTGGTGGCCGGAGGATGTGGAAATGTGCGCGATGTCCAACAGGGCAAAGCGCACGCTCGTGCGCGGGGCTCGTGTTGAGCCGAAACATACGGTCGTCTACGATAGCCTCGTGGGGACGGGGCCGACTGCGTGGCAAGAAACCACCGTCGACTCTGTGCATACTGCAATCGAAGAGGAGGTGGGTAAGCTCTGGTGGGGAGCTCGGCAGTTGCAGGACCCGACGCCGCCGCGTGTGTCAGTGACGGAGGATCTGTTCGACTTGCGCCAGCGCATGATCGAAAATTGGCAGATTCTTGAGTCTGCTGCATAGCAGGCAAGGCAACTGTTCTTTGGCGCACATGCGCTACGGCCGGAGGGGAAACCTTCCGGCCTTGACTTTATCGCTAGAATGTGTATAATTATAAGGGAGCAGTAGCACATCAAATCCGGTGTGCTCGCCGTTCCTGTTAATGGAGGATGCAATGCAGATTAAGTTTGACCGCAACATCGGGCTCGCAGAGCTTCTCGATGCCTTGAAAGACAACTCGCACGTCAGCGGCCGGATCGAGAAAGATGGTGGCGTGGACGCTAGGTTCGAGCAGAATGCGCCGCGGGTACTTTTTACGTTTCGTCGACTGCCGGTCGCGGAGGTGAGAGCTATGCTAGCCTTTGACTATCCCGCTGCTGAGTGGGTGGTAATCACCGAGATTATCTAAGCACAAGGTCGACCCTCGCCAGAAGACGTTCACACGGACCCGGTGCTCTATGAGCACCGGGTCTTACTGCGCGTGGTTGCTACACTAGCTTTCGTACTGATGGTTTTGCGTCTAACTCTAAACTCTAAACTCAAAACTCTAAACTTTGCACCTCTTCCTCTCTTCTTCATGAGCTTGTGCTACACTAGGTACCCATGGCTGATGCTGCACTTTCACTACGCGACCTGCGCAAGACGTACGAAAACGGTACGGAGGCGCTGAAGGGTATCACGCTTGCCGTACCGCGCGGTGAGCTCTTTGCATTGCTCGGGCCGAACGGCGCGGGAAAGTCTACGACCATAGGCATCATTACCGGGCTCACCAACAAGACAAGCGGCACAGTGGAAGTCTTCGGCACGTCCATCGACGCCGACCACGACAAGGTGAAGTCGTATATCGGGCTTGTGCCGCAGGAGATGAACTTCAACATCTTTGAGAAGGTCATAGACATCGTATGCACGCAGGGTGGGTACTACGGGCTCCCGCGCAAGCTTGCCGCAGAACGCGCGGAAAAGTATCTCACCGCGCTTGGTCTCTGGGATAAGCGCAACGACAAGGGGCGCACGCTCTCGGGCGGCATGAAGCGCAGACTCATGATCGCGCGCGCACTCGTCCATGAGCCGGAGCTTTTGATATTGGATGAGCCGACGGCGGGTGTGGACGTGGAGCTTCGCCGAGGCATGTACGACTTTCTGCGGCGGCTCATAGCAGAGGGTAAGACCATCATCCTCACCACGCACTACCTGGAGGAAGCGGAAGAGCTCGCGAAGGGGCTCGCTATCATCAACAACGGCACGATAGTGGCGGAGGGCACGGTAAAGCAGCTCCTTGCAGGTATGGACGCAGCCACGTACGTGCTCGACGTTGCCGGGCCGGTGCGCGCAGACGCTTTGGGTGTGGTACGCGCGTATGCACCTCACGTGCGCGACAGCGATACGCTTGAGCTCACTGCGCGTACTGATGCGACACTGGGTCGTGCAGTCGCCCTGCTTGAGCAGGGTGGCGTGTCGGTAGTGAGCGTGCGACCCAAGGGGAATAGGCTGGAAGAATTATTCGTCAAGTTGACGAATAATTCAAAGTAAAAAGTCAAAAGTCAAAATGCAAAAATCCAAGTCAAAATTCAAAAGCTGCGGCACTCGTACCTCTCACTTTTTACTTGCGCTTTTAACTTCTACCTTTTGAATTTTGACTTATACGACCTTATGTCCAACCGTACCTACATCGCCTTCCAAACCATCGTCCGCAAAGAGGTCGTGCGCTTTATGCGCATATGGTCGCAGACGTTGCTGCCCGCCGTTATTACCGCCACACTCTACTATGCGATATTTGGCGCTTTTTTGGGCGAGCGTATCGGGCAGGTGGAGGGAGTGTCCTACATCGCATTCATAGTACCCGGGCTTGTGATGATGGCGGTGATCACCAACAGTTACAGCAACACGGTAAGCAGCTTTTTCGGTTCGAAGTTCCAGAAAAATCTTGAGGAGCTTATGGTGGCACCCGTGCCGCACTGGGTGGTGATAGCGGGTTACACGGTAGGCGGTGCGTTGCGCGGGCTTCTGACCGGCATACTGTCGCTCGCAGTCGCGCTTTTCTTTACCCGCTTGCCCGTGGCCCACGCAGGACTCGTGCTCGTGTTTTTCGTGCTCACGGCGGTGCTTTTTTCACTTGCGGGGCTCATCAACGGTGTGTTTGCCAAGGGCTTTGACAGCATTTCGATATTTCCCACGTTCGTCCTCACGCCGCTCATCTACCTCGGCGGTGTCTTTTACCCCATTTCTGTTCTGCCGCCTTTCTGGCAGTCGGTATCGCTTGCGAACCCTATTCTGTACCTCATCAACGGCTTTCGGTACGGTTTCCTCGGCGTGGCGGATGTGCCCGTCACTGGGGCGCTTGCAGTCTTGGTAGGCTTCATCGTTGTGCTTGCGGCGGTGCTGCAGTACCTCTTCGTGAAAGGCTACGGGCTACGCAGTTAAGCGGGCAACTCAAAAAGAGGAGACAATGCCATGGTTGTCTCCTCGTAGGTGCGTGCTTGCATTGCTCATTGCATGACCTTGGGCTCTTGGAGTGCCTGATGCTCAAGGGTGAGCAATAGCACTTCTTTTTCCAATGCCTCCGCAGTGGCAGTATCGCCACATGCTTGAGCTTGAGTCATTTTTGCCAGCAGGAGCTCAGCGCGCGCGGCCAAGTCCATCAGCGCCACTACCAAATTTACATCGGTGTCCAAATACAGCATCATCACCTCCGTCGCTGCATCTAACTTTAGTTAAGCACCCTGAGATAAGAGGTCAATACGTCCTCGGGTGCATAAGTGTAAATCCACGCTTGCCCTTGACTTACCTGCTCAACAAGGCGTACTATGTCGGCAGCAACGGAGGACGGAAATGAGAAAAGTTTGTTCCGGGTTTTTTGAGATGCTCATTCGATGGCTCACGCCGCATATCCCACCAAGGGATGTTAGCAGCGGCTTTGACCGTATACAGGAGCCCGCGGGCGCGTATACGGGTCCCGTGGTGGTTGGTCGGGGGCGACAGGGATGAAGCAATTAGACGAGGCTACCGCCCAGGCGGCGCGGGCTGCCATCGACCATCATCATTCCGAGCAGGCATCGCCGTGCTGCATGCGCACGTTGGCGGAGGAAGTGTGCGACGCCTTGAGCGAAGCGTTCCGTCAATTGCGTGCCTGGTTCAGCAATTGACGAGAGCGCGGCCGACCCATTGGGTCGGCCGTTTCGTGTTATGCCCGAGCGCCCGGGCGTTTATGTTGCTCCTTCCCCACGTAAAATGCGCCTTCGTCGTAGTGCTCAAGCGTGAGCCAGAGCGCGGAGCATGTTGCTGCCGTGGCGTTCTGATAGAGTACGAGCGGCATGAGTCTCTTGTACTGTCGCAAGCATTCACGTCGCACGGCATAGTGTCCCCGCTGTCGACCGCGCACATCCGGAAGTAGCGGTGCCGGAAACACGAAGCTGCAGTACCGCTCGTAGTCTCGTTGCAGCCCGTCCAGTTCATTTGAGCCCTGCGAAGCCGAGATCATTACCCACGCGTTGTGGAGAAAAGCGGCAAGCGCCTTATATCCTCGTATGTCCCCCGTCCCGTATACATGTCCTTGATCCACTTCACGAATAAAGCACCAACGCAGCATTTTCAGCATGGTCTGTTGGGCCGGCGTGAGCATGGTGAACGTACTGAGTTCGCGAAGCATGTGCCCAAAATGGCGGGCATTAAGTGTGCAAGGTGCAGGAGGTGTCTGCATGCGTGTTCTCCCAAATTCTTGTGTTACTATGCACAATTTGAGCGCGGATGTCGAATGTCCGCTATGATCTACGGTGCTGCGCCAGGACGCTCACGTACCGGTAGTACATGAGCTTCACCGCTTCTGAGCTCACGAAGTACGCAGCGACGACGCCAAGGATGAGGGCGAGGTGCGGCGCGGTGGGCACACTGAAGCGAAATATGTCGGCAAGGAAGGGCACCAGAGGAACCACAAGCGCCATGAGTGCAGCAGCGACCGTGAGCAGCATAATAGTGAGCGGCGGGCGCGTGCCGCGGTAAAAGGGCAGGTGCGTGCGAATGCAAAAGAGAAACACGAGTTCCGTAAGTACGCTCCCGATAAACCAGTTCGTTTGGAGGACCGAAGGATCATAGGCGTGAAAGAGTCCAAAGAGCACAAAGTCGTAGAATGTGCTCACGAGTCCGAGCAGCGTGGCTATGAGCAAGATGTCGTGCACGTTTTGTGTGCGGGGACGCCGTACCTCTGAAGCGTCCACGGTGTCGAGTGCGACGGCCATCATGGGAAAGTCGGACAGGAGGTTGAGGAGCAGTATCTGAATGGGGAGCATGGGAAGGAAGGGAAGAAAGAGTGACACAATGGCGACCGCGTAGAAGTTGCCGAAGCTCGATGCCATGGTGGCCTTGAGGTATTTGCTTGTGTTCGCACCTGCAATGCGCCCGGCACGTATGCCTTCAACAATGACCCCAAGGCTCTTCTTTAAGAGCACTATGTCCGCCGCGTCGCGCGCAATGTCGCTTGCACTTTCCACTACCAGTGACACGCTCGCGCGCCGGAGAGCAGGCACATCATTGATGCCCTCGCCCAGAAAGCCCACTTGATAGCGCTCCATGAGCAGTGAAACGATATAGTGCTTTTGCTCCGGCGATACGCGCGCAAACACATGCACGGCTTGGGCCGCATCTCGCTGTCTCCCCGCGTCAAGCGCCATAAACTGCGAGCCGGTGAGCACGTCGCCTTGGTGTTCAATAAGCCCGATCTTTTGGGCGACCGCTGCAGCCACTTCGGGACTGTCGCCCGTGATGACCTTTACCATAAGTCCGAGATCACGAGCGTTCCGTATCGCTTCGGTGGTACTTGCTTTCACCGGGTCATGAAACGCGAGGTATCCGCCAAAGTGTAAGTTCTGCGGTTTTTGTGTCGCTCCGGTCGCGTCTTCCGTATCGTCCAGGTACCGTTCAGCGACAGCCAATACCCGCTCACCGCTTTGCCCGGCGCGCACGCTCCATGCCTGAGCATCCTCATGTGACGCGTCCGGAATGCAGTGCAAAAGTACCGCCTCCGGACTCCCACGCACGACAAGCCTTCTGCGTCCGGCTTCTTCCGCCACTACCGCGTTAATGCGAAGCGCGGGGTCAAAAGGCGCATGGGCAAGCGTTCGTGCTCGTCCTGCCGCTTCCCGTTCATCGCGTGTTGCGGCAGCCCAGAGCGCTGCGTCAAATGGTTCCAAGCGTAAGCCGTCCGGGTCGCTTGCCACAAGTCCGAGGTACAGTGCATGCCCTCTGTCTCCGTGCACGTCGCCCAGCGTCAAGCGGTTCTCGGTGAGTGTGCCTGTTTTGTCGGTACAAAGGACCTCAATGGAGCCCAGGCGCAGAATAGCCGCGAGCCGGCGTACTACCACGTGCCGGCGCGCAAGGTCGCTGGCGGCTCGGGAAAGCGTGAATGTGGTCACCACAGGTAGCGCTTCAGGTATCACGCCCACCGCAAGTGCCACGGAAAAAAGCAGCAGGTTCGGGATGTCCGCGTCGCTTCCGGAGATGAGTAGATGGAGCAGGAATACAACGCCCAGTGTCGCTATGATGAGGCGGAGGATGAACGAACTTACGCCCACCATGCCGCGCTCATAACTGGAGAGAGTATGAGTCTCGTGCGCGAGTTGTGCAAAGTCACCCAGCGCACTTTCTTTGCCTGTGGCCACCACGACGCAGAGTGCCGCGCCGCGCAGCACCGTGGTCCCCGCAAAGCAGATGTTTTGTGCGTCCGTGCGCTCAAGGGGAGGGGTATGCATCGTCTCGGCGCTTTTTTCGCGCGGTACGGACTCTCCCGTGAGAATTGACTCGTCCACGAGTAGCGACTGGCACTCGATAATGCGCACATCTGCCGGTACGCGGTCACCTGTTTCAAGCCGCACGATGTCACCGGGCACGAGCTCTTCTGCGCCTATGCGGAGCGACACACCATCGCGTACCACGCGCGCCCTGTCGCGCACGTACTGTTTCAGCATGCGCAGTGTTTGTTCGGAGCGGTACTCCTGCCAAAAGCCGAGCGCGGTATCTATTGTGATAAATGCGACTATGAGTCCCGCATCCATGGGCTCGCCGAGCAAGTACGCAAGGAGCGCCGACGCAGCCAAGAGGTACGTAAAGGGCGCGTGCAGCTCGGCGGCGAGTATGTGCCAAGCAGAGCGTGTATCGCCGGGGAGAATGTTCGCACCGCCTTCGTTCGCGAGCGATGCGGCACGTGAGCGCGAGAGGCCGTACTCGTGCGACACGCCGTACTCGCGCAGGAGTGCCTCTCGGGCGGTGCATGCAACGTGTGCGAGATCCATAGAAAGAGCGTACTTCGAGGGTAGCACGGAAGACGACCGTGCAGGCGGCATAATCCACAGTTCGCGCGAGATGCGCGACGCGATCTGTCATTGTCGACCATCCCCGACAGCGCACAGCTGTCAGCACGAGATCTGTGGAAAACACAGCATTAACGGCGCGGTGCTTGATACAATATATGCATAAAGAAAAATATCCCAGAAAACGGGACTTTTCGTCACGCATGCCGCATCGCCGACACAACAATTTTGACGATGAATATACGCTGGTACTTTCACCACGGCAGCGTCCCTCCGCGGGCCTTCTAAAAAGTGGCTTAAAACAAAGCCGAAGTGTGCAGGCGCGAGGGTCGCCTAGGTCTAACGCGCCACGCGCAGGGCCGGTGCGACCTTACCCGCCGTCCAGCGCTCAGGTCGAACGAGTGCCGCACCAGATACACGACACGTCACGGGAAGGAGACCTTCGCGCGGCTTTCGGTATTGACGGCATAGTGGGACGCATGGTCGCACGTATTTTACTGCTTCTTGTGCTGTTTCAGCCTATCTACGTGGCGTTCGGCATGGAGCTCGGCGATGCAGCAAGCAGTGAGCAGGGAGTAGTGAGCAGTGTCGAAAACGACGCCGAAACCACCAACGAGCAAAGTACTGAGACGAATGCGCAGGATGCTATGAGCAGTACGGAAAATGCTGCAGATATGGCGAATGTCACTGATGGTGATGGCGCAGACCCGGTAACCACTACGAGTTCGGACAGAGCTGACGCTGGGCCAATAGACACCGATGAGTCTGCGACGAATGCGGACGAAGATGCCGCTACGAGCACGGTACCCGATACTCAGTCAGAGATACCTGCCGACGAGGCGAGCAAGGAAGAGGAAGGGGCGGAAGGCGCTACAAGTACCGATTCAGTGACGAGCGATATAGACGAAAACGCGACCGAGGAGAGCAATGAGGGTACGGAAGCGAGTACGGAGATTGAAACGCAGACCAACACCGCAAGTAGTAGCGAAGCCTCAGCAACGTCGACAGAGGAAGAAACAATGGAGCCTGTGCTCCCGCCAGCGCCGCTTGCCCACAGTACCTCATCATACACGTTTGGCGTGGGTGACTGTACGCTCGTAGCAAACGGTGAGTTCTATTGCATCGCTGCGAGCGCCGACCGGGTTGTGAATGGCGACCCGCGCGTTTATGCCGAGAAGGACCGTGAGGGTGACAGGGAGATCTACTACTTTGACGGCGTGGAGGTGCATCGCATTACCAACAACGGCTACGATGACTTCGCGCCCGTCTTCGACGAGGACACGAAGCGCATCGCGTGGAACGCGATGATACAGGACCGCACACAGGTGATGCTGCACGATATTCAAACGCAGACCACTCGGCAGGTAACACAGAGCAGTAACACAGCAGGTACACCGCACCTCTTCCACGACTCACTCGTGTGGCAGGAGTGGGTGGACACCAATTGGGAAGTCTTTCGTGCGGACGCGGATGCGCTCGCGGCGGGGGCTGACGCGTCGGCAGAGCGCCTAACGGACAATGTAGTGCACGATATGTTCCCGCGCGCATACGAGGGGCTTATTACATGGCAGCGCGAAAAGGGGCACTCATGGGAGGTGGTAGTGTACGATCTGCGGACACAAAAAGAGCACGCGCTTGAAAAGGAGGAAGACACTAAGTACGAAAACCCCCGCTTCGTCCTTTTGTTCGACTCGCGCCATGAAAACGGGGACGTGGAGACGGTGGGCTACGACCTCGACTCGGGTGAAATGATGGAGCTCGGCACCAAACCGCGAAGTATCCCCGCACATCCCCAGACGCCGCGCGACGAGACGGAGGATGCACTCCCGAGCGTAAGTCCCATGAATAGCGTAAAGCCTCTGCGTGATGATGCGGAGGGTACGGATGAGCTATGAGTATGCGCGAATGGTGGAGCGGCTATGATGTTTTCGGGCACGTAAAGCGTGTGTACTTTCTCGTGCGCGGCGTTTTCAACCGATGTGCTCAGGCTCTGCGCGCGCGCATAAGTGCTGTGGGCGCAGCCACTATAGGCAGCACGCTCGTGCTTGTGGGCATTTTCATTTTTGCGTGGCCGCAGCTTGCGCCCTTCCTTGGCTTAGGTGAAGCGCAAGCGGCGACGTATCGCTTCCAGACAGGGTACTACATGGGTGACGGCGGCTCGAAAGCTATCACGGGGCTTGGCTTCACGCCGGACTTGGTCATCATTAAAGCGGACACTGCTGCGGGCACCGGCGCCATCATGAAAACGAGCGTTATGCCACAGAACTCCGTGGCGTACCTCGGTGTCGCCACTGCAGACGATGTGACGGGGCAGATCCAACTTACGTCGGACGGCTTCGTGGTGACGGGCGCGCTCACAAACACCGCCGGCGCCCGGCATGTGTACATGGCGTTCGGTGGCTCAGATTGCGGCGCCGGTGGCCAGTTTTGCGTCGGTGCATTTACGGGTGATGGTAATGCGAGCCAAGTGGTATCAACGGGTTTTTCTCCGGATCTGGTCTTGGCGAAACCAACAACGGCCGTACTTGCCTCTTGGCGCTCAAGCAGCATGGCAGACAATGTAGGTCAGTACTTCGCTGCGGCAGCGGAAGACAACACCGGTACGCTCTTTACGACGCTTGACGGTAATGGCTTTTCGGTTGGTAGTGGCAATAACACACCTGCCACCACCTACCATTTTGTTGCGTTTAGAGAAGCGAGCGGTTCAATCGACGTTGGTACTTACACAGGAGACGGGCTGGACAATCGTGCGCTTACCGGTGTTGGCTTCGCGCCAAATTTTGTCTTTTCGAAGCAAACAGGTGCGTCGAGCACGATCTTTAACGTAAGCGAGACCTACGGCGATTACTCGGGCTTTTTCATTGACGCAGCGAACGCGGCTGATGCGATTCAGTCGCTCGACAGTGACGGTTTTTCCCTCGGTACGAGCGTCACAGCAAATGCCTCAGGTGTGCCGTACCATTACGTCGCGTTTGGCGGCGCTATTGCACACACTGCGAGCGGCACATTTAAGGCTACGTCAGGCACATACACAGGGAATGGTACCGGGCAAACCATTGTGGATCTTGCGTTTGAGCCTGACCTGGTGGTGATAGCCGCGAGCGGTACGCAGTATGCCGTGTTTAGGACGCGCGATATGGGTAATGATTCGACCGCGTTTCTTGCGAACGCGGCGGCTAACTTTGCAGGCGGCATTACGACCTTAGGTACAAACAGTTTTACTCTCGGTAACAGTGCCACCGTGAACGCCGCCGGGGTCGAGTATGTCTGGACCGCCTACGGCAATGCATGGGATCCGGAGACACACACAGGCGCAGCGGACTTCACGGTGGGCATGTACTATGGCAACGGTCTTGATAACAGGGACATCACTCGACTGCCGTTTGCTCCGGACTTTGTCGCAGTGAAAAGGAGCGGCGCTACCCAAGGTGTGTGGCGTTCGAGCGAGCACAGCGGCGACTTGTCCAGCTTCTTCCATGGCGCTGCGGAGGCGGCAAACAATATCCAAGCGCTCACATCCGATGGCTTTGAGGTGGGTACTGCGGCAAACGTAAACACCGCCGCCAATCTCTACCCGTTTTTTGCGTTTGCTACGAGCTCGTCTTTTGCGGTCGGGACATACAGCGGTACGGGTGTGGCGCAGACCGTTGCGACACCTCTGGCGCCGGCACATGTGTGGGTGAAGCAGACGGGAGCTGTAGCAGGCGTGCTTAAGACAGCGAGCACTACCGGCTCGACTTCTCTCTCCTTTGCTAACACCGCGCCGCAACAAGACGGCATTGAACAGCTTACCGGCAGCGGCTTTCTCGTAGGGGCAAGCACCACGGTGAACGCGGTTGGCGTCAACAACTATCGGTACGCTGCGTGGCGCGATACCGACGTGCGCGGTACCTCTACCTATCGCATGCAGACGGGGTATTTCGTGGGAAACGGAGGCAGTAAGGATATCACGGGCCTCGGCTTTACGCCGGACTTGGTCATTGTGAAAGCTGACACAAACGCCGGTACGGGAGCCACGTGGAAGTCAAGCGCAATGCCGCAGCAGGTCACCGCACACTTGGGAAGTGCGACGGCGGACAACACGGCGGGTCAGATCACCCTCATTGAGGGCGGTTTTCGGGTAGCAGGCGCAAATACGAGTGCCGCTAATACCAGGTATACATATGTCGCCGTGGGCGGCAGCGACTGCTCTGCAAGCGGCACCTTCTGTGTGGGCAGGTTTACCGGCACAGGGGCGGCGACGCTTTCACTCACGACAGGCTTCTCGCCCGAACTCGTGTGGGTGAAACGCTCCACGGCGGTACTGCCCTCTTGGCGCTCGAGCACGATGGCGGTCAATGTGGCAAACTTTTTCAGCGCAACGGCGGAAGACGCAACCGGGGCCTACTTCACTACGCTCGACGGCAGCGGCTTTACGGTTGGCACCACAAACAATGCAAGTGGAGGCTCGTATTACTTTGTGGCGTTTTCGGAAGCCGCAGGTGCTGTCGACGTGGGTACGTACACCGGCAACTTGACCGTGGACAGATCAATAGCAGGTGTAGGCTTTTCTCCCGACTGGGTATTTACCAAACAAACAGGTGCATCGGCCGCTGTCTACAACCAGCGTGAGTCATATGGTGACCACTCAAGCTATTTCGCGGACACCGCCAACCTCACGGACGCTATACAGGTACTGGAGGCAGACGGCTTCCAGGTGGGTGGTAACAGCACAGCACATGCAAACGGAGTGGTGTACCACTACGCCGCACTCGGCGGCGCACTTGCACACGCGGCGAGTGGGACGTTCACCACCCTTTCGGGGTCGTACGTGGGCACCGGCGATGCCGGCCAAGTCACGGGACTGGGTTTTGCGCCCGACCTTGTCATCATCAAAGGTGACGTTGCTCAGTCCGGTGTGTTTGCGTCGAAGCTCATGGCGGGAGACTCTACGGCGTACCTCGATCAGGCCACCGCTAACTTTGCGGGCGGTATCACCGCACTCGGGACGGACGGTTTTTCGATCGGGACAAACGCGAGCGTGAACAGTGATGGGGTAACGTACTACTGGACAGCGTACGGCAACGCCTGGAACCCGGAGACGCACCGCGGCGCTGCGGATTTTGCGCTCGGCGCACACTATGGCAACGGCATTGATGGGCGCGATGTCACTCGGATACCGTTCAGCCCGGATCTCGTGGCATTGAAGCGCAACGGTGTAACGGGCGGAACGTGGCGTACGAGTGCACATGCCGGAGACGCGTCGAGCTTTTTTGCGGCCACCGCAGAGGGGGCAAACCGTGTGCAGGCATTGAACGCAGACGGATTTGAGGTTGGTACAAATGCGGAGGCAAACCTTGCAAACAACATCTACTGGTCGTTTGCGTTTGCCGAATCAGCCACGTTTGCGGTGGGGACCTACAGTGGTACAGGTGTAAGCCAGACCATTACTGTGGGCTTTCAGCCCTACCACCTTTGGGTAAAGCATACCGGTGCCACACGCGGAGTTTCGCGTCCGTACGCCCTTGCGGGGGACGGTGCCTTGCCGTTCATTAGTGCCGGACTCGTGAGCGGCGCGATCTCGGCCTTTGCACCGACGGGTTTTGCCGTTGATGCCGCGGTGGAAACAAACACGAGTGGCGCGAACAACTACCGCTTTGCTGCTTGGAAGAAGAACGAGCTTGAGCAGACGCACTATCATTGGCGCTATGACGATGGCGACGAGGACGGCGCAAGCTCCGCGACGGGTGGGGCGGAAGATACGGCCCTGTCGGATGTGCGCGAGGGCTTGCCGTACCGTCTGCGTATCGGTCTTGCCAATATCGCGAGCGTTGCCGCCAGCTCCACAGGCTTTCGTATTGAGTTTGCTGAAAAAGGAGCAACCTGCGCAGCGGCTACGGGGTGGGCTCGCGTAGGTGATGCCGGTGGCGCATGGGACCTGTATGACTCACCCAACCTCACCCAAGGTGCGAACACCACCAACATACCGCTGTCCTCGGGCGGCGTGAGCGATGAAAACGACGACTTCATGTCACCGAATGGCGGCATTGCAGACACGGGTGATGAGACGCCTGCCTATGTGCTCGCGGCGTCCGAATTTGCGGAGCTTGAGTATGCCCTCACACCCACCGTGTACGCGACAAGTGCCGTAACGTACTGTTTCCGTGTGACGGCGCAAGGTACCCCGCTCTCTATGTACTTGCAGTACGCTGAAGCGACATTCCGCACACATGTCACCGCCACCACGCTCGGGACACAGGTGAGTGAGGTCATCGTGCCATCAAGCTCAGCATACCTGGGTGGGGCATTTGTGCTCACCGATGCGACCACCGACAGTACGCACTCCATTACGGACATTGAAGTGACCGAAAGCGGCACCGTGGACGCTGCGGCCCACCTCGACAATATCAAGCTCTTTTATGAGTACGACACGAGCGCTCCATACGACTGCGCGAGCGAGTCGTACGGAGGCAGTGAAGCACAGTACGGTCTTACTGATAGTGACGGCTTTAGCGGCCAAAACGGCACCTCGGCATTTGCCGGGTCTGTCTCCGCAAGTAGTACTCAAGCGGTGTGTTTGTACCCGGTGTTGGATGTTGTTGCGGGTGCGCTCTCCGGGCAAACAGTTGAGCTCTCGCTCGCGAGCGCAAGCGCCGTTACGGTGGCGGGCGGAGAAGTGCCGCGCTTTGCCGAGACGCCTCTGCACCTTTCGGGCGACACGACACTTGTAAGCCCGCTCCTTACGGCTACTCACTACCACTGGCGTTCAGACGATGGCTCGGAAGCGACAGCGGGGTCCGCCACAGGTGGCATAGAAGATACGCCACTGCTCAACCTTACGAAAGGTGCGGGTCGGCGGCTTCGTATAGGTGTGTCAAATGAAGGGCTTGCAACATCGAGCGCAACGTCGTTCCGCGTCGAGTATGCGGAACGCAGCGGTACCTGCAGTGCGACCACAAACGGCTGGACCGATGTCGGTGCTGTTGGTGGCGCATGGGATATGTATGACAGTGCCAATCTCACCGAAGGCGCCGATACCACCAACATAGCGCTCGCAAGCGGCGGCGTGACGGATGAGAACACTACGTTCCTCACCGCAAACGGCGGCGTTCGAGATACCACATCACAAACGGGGGCGCTTTCGCTCGGGCCCGCCGAACATACCGAGCTTGAGTACTCGCTCGTGGCACTCGCCGGTGCGTCCGATGGTACGAGTTACTGTTTCCGCGTGACGGATGCGGGAACTCCGCTTCCGGCTGCAGCGGCGCATCCCGAGGTATTGGTTGCTGCCGACGTGCTGGTATCGAGTTTGGGCACGCATGTAACCGCGGTGCGGGCCGGCGCAAGCGATACGTACATCGCGGGTCCATGGGTGGTGACCGATCAAGGTGGTGGCCGCAACGTGACCGGTGTGCTTCTCAGCGAAACGGGCTCCGTAGATGGTGCGAACAATCTTGCGAATATTCGTCTTTACTACGATCTTGATACTTCGGCGCCGTACACCTGTGCGAGCGAATCCTATGCGGCCGGTGATAGCCAGTTTGGTGCCACCTCCACTGCGTTCAGTGCCGCAAACGGTACCACGAGCTTCAGTGGCTCGGTGGGCATTTCCGGGACGGCGACATTGTGTCTCTATGCAGTGCTTGATGTGCGTAGTACTGCAGAGAACGGAGAAACCATCACGCTCAGCATTGCGAACCCAAGCACCGACGTGGCCGTGTCTTCGGGTACCGTCAATCCGAACGACCGCGTGGCACCTTCCGGCACTACAACCATAGAGCGACAGACGGTGACCCAAGAGCATTACCACTTCAGGCGTGATGATGGCGGAGAGGCGGCGGCAAGTTCTGCGACGGGCGGAAGTGAAGATACTCCTCGTACCGGCATGCAGCCCGGCGTGGTGGAACGACTGCGTATAGCACTTGCAAACCAAGGCGGTACCACAACGCTTGCGTCCACGTATCGGCTTGAGTACGCGGAGAAGGTGGCCACGTGTGCTGCGGTAGGCGCGTGGCAGACGGTGGGGAGCCCCGGTGCGGTATGGAGTCTTGCTGTGTCGGAGGAGCTTACCGACGGGAGTGACACCACGAACATCGCGGTTGCGACCGGCGGTGTGACCGACGAGCAAAGTACGTTCTTATCGTCAAATAATGGCGTGCATAACGGCCGGGCTACAAGTGGCGCGCTCGTACTCGACAGCGATGAGTTTGTGGAGTACGAGTACGTGCTTGAGCCCAACGTGGAAGCGGCAGCGGGTGCCTCGTACTGCTTCCGTGTCGCGCTCGCCTCGGGTGCCGCACTCGACGCGTACGATACGTACCCCGAAGCAACCCTCGCTGCGGAGCGCGACTTTTTCGTGCAGCGCGGCGTTGTTGATATTGCAAACGGCACATCGACCGTTTCGCTTGTGGCGGGCACACACTACACTGCGCCGCGCGCAAGTACGTCTGCCTTTATACGCATCACGAACGCCATGTATACCGGGGCGGGTGCGACCGCAGGCGGCGGCAACCAAAACGCGAACAGCGTCACGACCAGTATTCTGAACCCGAGCGACATACTGACCGGTGTCACCTTCCGACGTGCCGGCGCGGTCAACTCCACGCGCATCTACTGGGAGCTTGTGGAGTACGTAGGGCCTCCCGGCGGGGACAACGAATTCATAGTGCGCGCACAGGAGCGCGTAGCGTACGGAGCGGCGGACACAAGCGTGTCGCGCAGCGGCGTACCCGGCGTGGCCGACGATGGCCAGGTCGCCGTATTCATCACCGGCCAAGAAAATCCGGCAGGTACCCTCACCGACTACCATGCAGGCATCTCCACGGCAGCGTGGACCGGTGCGTCGGACACTGCCACGTTCACCCGTGGCGCAGCAAACGGGTACGCAGCGGCTCTTTCCTTCGCAGTGATTGAGTGGACTGGCGCAAACTGGCGTGTGCAACGTGTTGAGCATACGCATGGGGTGGCGGGAGCGAATGAGACTGAAGTCATAGTGCCTGTTAATGATACATCGCGCGCGTTCTTGCATACGCAAAAAAGGGTAGGGGTGGGGCAAGTTGACGAGTTTGGCCACCAGGTGTGGCTCTCGGGAGTGGGCGATGTCACCTTTTCCATACCCGCCACGGCCGCAAGTCCGGGCACGCATGTGTCTGTCGCATGGGTCATAGAGAACACACAGACAAATGGGTCCCCGATGGTGGTGACACGGTCGAATGGCACGCAAGCGGCGGGCGGCGCTGAGCCTTCAACGTACCCTCTCTCCATAGGTACGACCATTTCCGCTACCAACAACGCATCCATCTTTATGAACGTGTGGGGTTTGGGCGACACAACGAACCATCCTCGCGCTATTATGGGCGCGGGCATTACCGGTACCGCATTTTATGAACTTTGGATATCGGATACGGGATCCGGCCGGACGTACCGTACGGAAGTGGTGGACTGGCCGACAGCGGAGCTTTCTTTTGAGCAGTACTATTACCGCTGGTATGAAGACAACGACGCCCTTGACCCCACCGATGCATGGCCGAGTACGAGCGGTGTGTTGGGGGAAAACACCGCCATCACACTTATGGATGAGCCACCCACCGCGGGGGATGTGCTGCGTTTGCGTACGACGGTGCGCGTGCATGGTGCGAGCCTCTCACGGGAGCTGCGCCGCTTTAAGCTACAGTACGCCGCACGCACCACGACGTGTGGTGCTGTTGCGAGTTGGTACGACATAGGGGACAGTGCATCCACGACGTCTCTTTGGCGCGGGTATAATGCATCGCCTGCGGACGGCACCGCTCTTTCGACCGACCCCCCGACAGTGGGCGACCTTAACCTCTCCGTGTCCATCTCGGGCCGTGCCGGCACGTACGAAGAGTCAAATCCGACCGCCATAAACCCGTACAAAGCATCGATAGGTGAAACCATAGAGTACGACTGGGTGCTTGAGCCGAACAATGCGCCCGACAAGACGACCTACTGCTTCCGCATGGTCGAGGAAGATGGGACGGAATATCTGGAGTATACGCACTACCCCACGCTTACGACCGCAGGCTTTGAAGTAGCCCAGCACGCATGGCGTTGGTATGATGACGCGGATGTTGTCACTCCGCTCGTACCACTGGCAGCTACCAACACAGCGCCCTCGAATGTTGCGCTTGATAACGTGTTCAAATTGCGCGTGCTGCTCAGTGAAGTGGCGGGAAAAGCCGGCACGGGCGTGAAGTACAAACTGCAGTACTCCGAGTACCCTGATTTCAGCGTGGTCGCCGATGTCGCATCGGCGGACGCCTGTGCGCCCGGTTCGCGTTTCTGCTACACGGACGGGGGCGGCGCAGATACGGCACAGATACAGGCCGCAGTGCTCTTTGGTGCGGACAGCTGTTCAGGTGGCGAGGGGCAGGGGTGTGGTACTCACAACGAGCTTCCGTATACCCCGGACATCGTGGGAGAAACGGGCACTACCAGTGTCACAGCTGCAGGCATGGTCGTGACACTCGCACATACCTATGACGACCCGGTGTTTATTGTCGAGTCTGTAACGGGTGACCCGAGCGGTGGGGCTGCAAACCGCCCCGCAGCGGCGTTCCTTACCGCTACGTCCACCTCAAGCTTCACGGTACGTGTGGGCGAGCCGGACGATGAGCCCGATACGCATGGTGCCGAGACGGTGGCGTACCTTGTGATGGAGCGCGGTGCGTACCAGCTACCCGCCGGCCCGCGCGTGGACGCGAACAGCACCACGACCTCCGCGTACCGCGGGAGCGTCGTCGGCGGCAGTGCGGGCACGTGCACGTTCGTGCAAGCATTTGATTCCGCCCCTGTGCTTGTTGCGGCACTGCAGAGCAACAACAACACAGGGTCGCCCGACTTTCTCACCGCCAGTGTTGAAAGTGTTGCCGCGGCGTCATTCGGCTGCGCGATCGATGTGGCCGATGGGGTGGCGGTCGCGCCTTCGCTCCCCGAGACCATTGGCTGGGTCGCCTTCTCAAGTGGCACCTTTAAGAGCAATGGTGTTCGTGTGGATGCAACCTCCACCAATGCAAGTATTACCGGATGGACGGACACGCCGTGGTATGAGTATGTCTGGCCGTACGGCACATGGACCAGCGCGCCGGGGCTGCTCGCAAGCAGGCAGACGCGCAACGGCTCCGATGGCGGTTGGGTGCGTTACGGGGCTTTGACAAGCCAAGGTGTGCGGCTCGCCGTGGATGAAGCGGATGGCGGCAACAGGTCGCACATCGCTGAAAGCGTGGGCATGCTCGGCTTTTCCCGGAGCGGCACGCTTTACAGGGCCACTACGTCCGCGAGTACGTTCGAGGCGTATGCGAACAAGGAGTTTGAGTTTACGCTGCGTCACCACGATGCGCGGCCCGGCCGGACCTACTACTTCCGACTCTATGACGTGGCAGCCGACAGTCCTGTTACCGCAAGTACGACCCAGGAGGGGTACCCCTCACTTCTAACCGAGAGCGGCACACTTTCATTTTCGGTGTTCGGCGTGGCTTCCGGTGTGTCTACCGAGGGTGTGACGACAGATATCACCACCACTCCTCTTTCCGTACCGTTCGGGTCGCTGCCGCTTGGTACACCGAAGACTGCAGCCCAACGGCTCGTGGTGAGTACAAATGCCGGGCAGGGGTACCAGGTGCTCGCGTTCGAGGTTGGCGCGTTTGAGGCCGGCGTTGGTGCGAGTATTGCGGATGTGACGGGCACCAACGAGGTCCCGCTCGCGTGGAGTACCGCGTGCGATGTGGGTACATCAAGCTGCTACGGCTACCACACCGGCGACGATACACTGTCCGGCGGCTCGCTTCGCTTCTTGCCTGACGACACATACGCCGCCCTTACCAACAGCCCGAAGGAGGTGGCATGGAGCAGTATACCCGTCACGGCGGAGAGTACAGACATTATATATAGAGTGCGTGCGGGGGCGGGCCAAGAGGCTGGTCACTACGAAAGCAAGATCTCGTACGTGGTCGTGCCGGTGTTTTAGGGTGTGTATGAGTGCGCGTACACACGTGGCACAGTGGTATACTTGAGGTGCATCTTGCTATGGGAGAGCGTGCCTATATAAAGACAGAGGATGACCCGCTCGCCGGAAAGACGGTCCTTCAGCCGTACGTGTCTGAAGAAGTTCTGCGCGCCTTGTCCGAAGAGGAACTCTTGAACCAAGCGAACGCTGCGCGTGTCGCCCTTGGGATGGCGCCATTGTCCGACACAGCGGACGCTGTACAAGCTGATCCACAGCGGAAAGAAGTGATAATTTTGGCTCTCGAACGAAATCTTGCTAAGTTTCACGAAACTCAGCAAGGAGAGAGCGGCGATGCCGAGTTTGCCTATGTATACGACCCGCGCAATGGCAGAGGTGAATGGCTTTCGCGGGAGCAAGCATTGCGTGCAGGTTTCACTGAGCGTGCTGCTTCTGCGGACGATGCAGACGCGCTACGCGCACGTGCCGGAGAGTTGCTTGAACAGGCAAATCTCCTGAGATCTTCGCTGGTGGGAAACCAGAGCAAACAAAAGGCGCGTCTCGACGTTGCGATCGTGCGCCTTCAGGGGCTTTTGGAGGAAAGGCCATCCGATATTGCTGCGCTTGAAGAAAGAGTGCGTGATCTTGAGGAGGAGGTAAGGCGGCAAGAACAGCCGGGCGAAAACCCAACTTCAGACGTACAAAACAAGAATCCTGCTATACGCGTGAATGAAAGGGACGTTGCGGCTTCTGAGGAAAAAGCTGCGGTTGAGCGACAGGAAGCAGAGCTTCGGGACCTATCAAAAAGATTTGAAAGATTTGAAGTAGGCACGGTGTCCGGTGATCAAAACTATTCCCGCGACTATGACCGTGCAGAACATCTACTATTTGAGCTGGAAAAACGTCTGGAAGGCTCTTCAGAGCAGGTACGGCAAAGTGAGATTCGCCATTTAGAGCGTTTGATTGTAAAGCTTGAAAGAATGCAAGCATCAGCAAAGGCCGGACCTGGAGCTCCAGAGCCTGCGCCCACCCCTGCCCAAGAAGCGGATCCACACACTGCAGAACGCGCGCGAGCACGTGTATACGAAGAAGTGGCGATGGAAATACTCGCGCGACTACCCGAGGGCAACGATTGGGAGAAAGCGAAAAAAAGGTTCTTTACCGACGATTGGGAACGAATTACGCGCGAAGTGGGAAGCGAGAGTACCACACCTGATTTGAAAAGGCTTATTGTGGAGTACGATCATTTGCGCGCATATGAATGGAACTTAAAAGAGCCGTCTTCGGGCGCAGCCCACACAGAGGCTGCGGAGCCTACCCCCGCTCCCACACCAGAAGCGGATCCTCACGCGAGCGAGCGTGCAGAGGCGCAGCAGCTCGAAGAAGAGGCGCAGCAGCTCATCGCTACGCTACCTACGGGCTACGACGCTGCAGATCTGAGCAAGCAGGGTGCGGAAAAAAGTTGGGAAGCGCTTGTGCGGAAAAGTGGCAGTCAAGCAAAGACTCCCGACCTTACGGTGCTGCGTGACGCGCTGGAAGAGCTGCGCAGACTTGTTGCACATACGCCACCCAAGGCTCCGGAAAGCCCACATGCCGGATTCAAGATAGAAAAGGGCGGGAAGGCCGAGATCACGCGTCTGGAAAACTATGTTGCTCTGCGACTTGCTGAACTTCCGGTTACCACTGACGAAGAGAGGGCGCACCATGACGTACTTATTGCTGAGTGGAAACATCTAAAAGAGCAGTATGGCTCACATGCAGCCAAACCGGAGTACGAGCACTTAAAAGACTTCGTACTCGCTCATTTGAAGCTGGGCGGGGTCACGACAGAAGCTGAGCTTGATGCCGTGCTCGGCGTCGTGTCGGACAAGAGCGCACTTGGCACCGAGACCGAGGCTGAGCGCATTACAGCGCTCGCACAGGAGCGGGAAGAGAATCACCTTCGGACGCGCGAGGCATATGGCGCAGAAATTCGCGAGGCGCGAGAGAGGTACCAAGGCTACCGTAAGGAGCTTCTTGATGCGGAGGAAGCGTATCTTAATGCGGTTACGGCCCACCGGGAAGGCACCAAGTACTTTAAGGGGCTGCGCAACAGGCTCTTGCGCAACACTGAGGGTCAGGAGCAGATCGCTAAGCTTGAAAGAGATATGCGAGCTGCGCAGGTGGAGTTTGAGACAAAGCTTAATGAAATGAAAGCTGAGCGCGCCGAACGCCTGGGACTCACGCATCGCTTGCTTGAAATGAGCTACCAACGGCGGTTGGGTGGTGAGAACGATCCCGCCGCCCATCCGGAGCGCCGCAAAGCGCAGCGCGAGGCGAAATTTGCTGCGCTCCACGAAGCTCTGGTGCTGCGCTCTACTTCTACGATGCTGGAGCTTGCGCAGGGAATCGGCGGCAAGGAGGAGCTTGATATCGCGGTGGCAAGCCGCGTGGGTGTGAGGAGGGAAGACTTGAGTGAAGGAACGCGGGATGCGTCCGGCGTGCTCACGCCCGAGGCACAGGTACGCGCCACCGCGCGCAAAGAGCACTGGGCGGAGCTTGAAAAAGCGGTCGGCGAACGCAAGGACCCCTCCCGCCTCGTGCGTACGTACAAGGCGGGGATGCGGTATTACCGGAGCATACCAAAAGAAAAGCAGCTTGCCATACGTATGCTGGGTGGTGGTGCTGTAGGTCTCGTGGTGGGCGGTGGCGCAGGGGCGGCCGCGTACATGGCGGCGCGCGCAGGCGCAGGCTTCTTCGGAGGTGCACTTATGGCGGGCGCCGTGTCAAAAAAACTTTTTGGAGCTACCGAGCGGCACATAGCTCGCAGTAAAAAGGGTATATTGGAGAGCGACACCATGACTCTTGCGGATAAACAGCACGAGTACATGGCCATGCGCAGGAGAGAGCGCAACATGAAGCGGGGCGCAATGGCCCTCACAGGCGCAGCGGCATTTGCTGCCGGCGCATCCGCAGGACAGGCGGTAAACGAGGTTGCCATGAGCGGCCTTTCGCTTGAGTCCATCGGACGTGGCGTGGTACACGGTGTGCCACGCACGGTTGAAGCGTGGAACAACAACGCGCACCGTGCATGGGATTATGCTACCGGGGAGACACCCGTCGCGCCCGCGGGAGCTGCCGGAGCCGCACCTGTGGAAGCGCCTCGCAGTGGAGCGACGCAAGCACCCGAGACACCACCCGACAGTGCGCATGTCGAAGTGCCGCCGGCCGGTGCGCCGCGCGCTCAGGCGGAGATCACGGGCCAAGGTGCATCAGTACAGGAGTTTGAGCGTATTCGAAAGGAAGGGTACGTCATTACGGAGGAACATGGCGCTCGCGTGTACACGCATCCGGATGGCATGCGCTACCATGTCTTTGGGAATGGGAACATGTACGCAGAGACCCTGAATGAGTCACCCTCTGCAGGGGATGGGCACGCGGGTATCTCAAATTCACCAAAGGTCACTCTGGACAATCTGCCACCGGAGTTACGTGAGCATTTGGTGCGGCTCGTGCGTGTGCAAGTCTCAGAAGCTATTGAGGCGTACGGCGGCGGCATTGGTGCGGAAGAGCAAAAGCTGGTCCTGGAGGAGCTCGCCAAGGACGGTCTTACCGCGGACGATGCCTCGCGTGAGGCGGTGATGGAAGCACTGGCGCGAGTAAAAAACGGCATAGGAGACCGCCCGCGTACGTTTGAGCCCGGGCCTTCACGCGGCGCTGCGCCTGTCGCGCCCGATGAGGTACGTCCACTCGGCACGCGTACGGCGGCGGCGCCCGAAGCGCTGCATACGCGCGCCGCAGCGTCCAGCGTGCAAGAGGCATACGGTGTTGCGGATACAACAGGGAGCCGGAGCCAGCGCATCCTCAATAATTTGGAAAGCATGCGGCACACCTTTGCAGGTACGGGTTTCAAGGAAGGGGTAGCAACCACAGCCTCACTTGACTACATTCTTAAGCAGGTCGAGTTACCTAAGAGTTCCATTTTCCCGCGCGCGAGCTTCCGCGGCGCATGGGGTGCGGTGGCGGACTTCCCGGCCTCACGAATATTCGACAGCCGGCCGGGCGCAGAGCTCCTGCTGCCCAACAGACAATGGGTCGCTATGAACCCGACCACAGAGGCTATGACCCGCAACTTCTTCGAGCAGGTGGATCATCGTGTGACCGGCGGTCGCCTCTTGCATAATGCCGACTACCTACGCGGCCGCAGTCTGGGCGATGTCATGCATGACTTCGAGCGCATACAGAAGGGGCAGGTACGCGTTGAGGACGTTCTGCGCCAGCGGATGGGGCGTGGTGCGGCTGTTGCAGCGGAGGCCGACACACGCGTACGCGACACCATGCCGCACGAACAGCCTGCAGCTGCGCGCGTACCGGAGGTGCAAGAGTCGCGTTCGGGCTTTGTGCCGGGGGAGCGCACGGCGGCGGCGAGCGCCACACTCTTGCGCAAGCTTGATGCGCTCGCCGGCCCGGATGTCTCGCATGTACGCGTGGCGGACCTTCTCGCACGTGAGCCGCAGACCCTCAGTGAGCAGGTGGCGCGCCAGTATGTTGTTGGCTTCCAAAACAATGGCATTACTGCAGATCCGAACCTGTCATTCAAGGAGTACCTCACACGTGCGGTTGACGAGTATCTCGAACGCGGTTATTCGCCGCAAGAGCTTGAAATAGCAATGGACTGGCTTGAGGAGGAGTACGGCAAGGCATCGGCTCCGCGTTCGCGAGCAAAGTATGCCGTGTATGATGCATCTGAGCCGGTGCCTTTCCGGCGCGCGGGTATTGAGGCTCCAGGCACGGTGAGTCCCGAGGCTATGCGTGCGTCAGAAGCGCTCACGGGCCGATTGCGTGCGCTCGGTTCCGTAGAGCTCGGGCGCGACTCCGTGAGCGACGTGTACGCGGGCGACAACAGGGTGAGCGAGCTACTTGGCTCGAAGCCGCGCAGTGCGGGGGACTACGTGGCACAACGCTTCGTGCAGCAGATGAAGGCGCAAGGCTTTGTCGCAGATGAGCGTTTGCCCTTTGAGCAGTACGCGCGTGAGGTTATTGACCAGTATCTGAAAAAAGGAGGCACGGAGAACAACATTGCAATGCTTACCGGTATGTTCGAAGACGAAGAACTCGTGCAGCGCGCTCTTGCGCGCTCCGCGAGCGAGTCGTATCACGAAGCGGATGAAGCGCGCGAAGATGTGGCATACACACGCGAGCGCGGGAGTCGTCGCTCAGGTGGGCAAACGTCGCGGACGGGCGTGCGTGGTACGTACCACGGCGAGGCGGGTCCGTTAGAGGCGGATGGTCGTTTTAAGGTGGAGTTTCGCTCGCGTAACCCGCAAGCTCCGGAACTGCGCATCAGGTCGGGAGGACGTTATTATACACAAGCAGTTGAACGTGTTGAGGCATCTGCTCGGGGTAGTACTCAGTACAAAGGCTGGCTTGAGTACCCTGGGTCTGCGCTCGAACTTATGAATAGGGACGCGTCCTTTGCCAAGCACGTGTACGACGAACTGCGTGAAGCGGGTTGGGAGGGTCGTACGGGCAACCGATCGTCATGGAAAGTCTACCAGCTGCCCGATGCTGAAACACTGGCGCACACGTCTCCCCGTGAGCTTCTGGTGAGTGCGGAGGTGCAGGAACTGGAGGGTATGCGGAAGCAGGCACGTTATCTGGAGCACCACGATAGGGATCTGTACGGCAGATCACGCATTAACATGGGTCGCGATGGTAAGCTTCGCGGCAGCGGCTCGCTCTTTGAAGAGCGCGAGGGGTCGCGCAACAGAGGCCGGATTGACTCGCATGAGCGACAAGCGCGGCGTGAAACAGACGCTCGCAGTAGGCGGGAGTTTAGCCGCAAGATGGACAAGATACGCCGCGATACTGACAAGTTGCGGAGCGATCGCAAGACGATGCGCGACATACAGCGCATGAAGCAAGATCAGCGCAGACATTAACCCCACCGCACATGAACAACGATGACACACAAGAAGACGCCGTACACCCGCTCTTTGCCGAGCTTGGGCTTGAGGAGATGACACCTGAGGAGCAAGCGGAGACGCTCACGTCTGTGGGAGAGGTGGTATTTCAGGGCGTGATGCTGCGGGTGATGCGCGTCTTAAGCGAAGAAAAGCAAGACGCGCTGTCCGCGCTCTTCGACGCGAGCACCGAAGACCCCGACTCCGAGGAAAAGCGTGCTGCGATATACGCGTTTATCACGCACGAGGTGCCACAGTACGACGACCTGGTCGAGGAGGAGCTTGATGCGCTATACGAGACCTACAGCGGAAATCTTGAGGAACTGAGCGCCATAAGCGAAGCAGTCGGTACTGCGGACGCTGCCGTACGCCCGGACGAACAAGTGTAGCTCCGTTGGTACCGTCATCCCATCCGCGCTCATCCGCGTAGTTTCTGCGTCGGATTCGCGTCATCCCGGGCTTGACCATGCGCGCCTCTGCCCGCACAATGCCTAGAGTTGCGACGCCACACATCGTGCGTGTGTGGGTCGCAATGCCTATTTCGACAGTCAGTTGAAATAGGCATAACACTACCCCCTATGAACATCACCACACCCCCCAGCACACGCGCGCTTGAGTCGGGCGTATACACGAGCGTCTCCTTTGTGGAAGACTCGAACATGCATGAGCTCGTACGCACCGATACAGGTGTCTACCGCATGGAAATGGGCATAAAGGACAGTATGCCCATGACCGCACGCCGCTTTCGCTTGCTCGTGCGTACGCTTGTACAGCACGCCAAAGGCGACAAGCGCAAGAGACTGGCCGTGTCGCTCGATGAGCTCTTGCGTATAGCGCCCCCCGACATGAGCAGGCTTGAACTTCTGCGTGCTTTTGCAGAAAATGCACACCTTGCAAACTATGCGTTCGTTGCGTTCAAGGAAAAACCAAAAGAAGGATGGCCTTTTATGGATGAAATAGCGCTTGCGGGGGCACTTACGGCAGAGGACAAGGCGGTGCTTCGCATAGGGGAGCTCGTGGCGCGCGAAGTAAATGCCGCACGCGACCTGGCGAACACGCCGGGCGGCGACATGACGCCGGGCATCCTGGCCAAGCGTATTCAAGCGTCCGCGCGTGGGACCGAGGCAACGGTCAAAGTACTTGGGCGCGTACAAATGGAAAAGCTGGGCATGGGCGCTATTCTTGGCGTAGCGAAGGGTTCAAAGGAAGAGCCAAAGTTCATCATCGTAGAGTACAAGGGCGCAAAAAAGAAGCAGCCAACGGTGCTTGTGGGAAAGGGTATCACTTTTGACACAGGCGGTCTCAACTTGAAGCCGGGTAACGCCATTTCGGACATGCATCTCGATATGTCCGGCGGCGCGGCGGTCGCGCACGCGGTCATAGCGGCGGCGCGCCTCAAGCTCCCTGTACATGCCGTGGCGCTCATACCAGCAGCCGAAAATATGCCGTCGGGGGAGAGCTACCGCCCGGGTGACATACTGCGCTCACTTTCGGGGAAGACCATTGAAGTGTTTGATACGGATGCCGAAGGCCGCATCGTGCTTGCGGACGCGCTCACCTAC
This sequence comes from uncultured Candidatus Saccharibacteria bacterium, assembly GCA_964459635.1. GTDB lineage: Bacteria > Patescibacteriota > Minisyncoccia > Phycocordibacterales > UBA12088 > CAYWMQ01. The sequence goes on from CAYWMQ010000001.1 coordinate 40,237, forward strand.
GCTGCGCGATATAAGCCTGAGCTCGTGGTCGACGTGGCAACGCTCACGGGAGCGGCTATGGTGGCGCTTGGAACGAAGGCGTCAGCACTTTTTTCGGCAGATGACGCGCTCCGTGCGCGCATGCTTGCGCTCGCGGAGTTAAGCGGTGATTATTGCTGGCCACTCCCCATGTGGGAAGAATATAAAGAGCGCGTCAAGGGTAGATTCGGCGATGTGGCCAACCTTCCGGAGTCCAACTACCGCTACGGCGGTTCGACCGATGGGGCCATGTTTCTTGCGGAATTTGCGCAGGGCTACCCCTGGGTCCACATAGACATGGCCCCGCGCATGACGAGCGACAAGAGCGACCAGCTCTCGCCGGGAGCCACCGGCGAGCCTGTGCGGATGTTGGTGCGTTTGCTTGAGAGCGTCTCCCGCTAGTGCGCGTCAATTTGGCGCGCGTACACAGGGTATGGTCTGCTCGCGCTATCCACGGTCTCCGCTAACGTTGCGCTTGTACTTGGGGTACACTGAAGCTATGCGAGTGGCATTCGCGCGCTTTTTTCCGTACGTCTACGCGGCGTGTATTGTCGTGCTGGCTGCCGCGCCGCTCGTGTGGGCATATGCACAGGAAGCTTTCGATACCACGGAGCCTGAGCGTCCACCGGCCGCTATAGAAAGCTCGGCGTCATTTGCGGTGACGCCCGTGGTGTCCAACGAGAAAGCAAAAGCGCGCGACATCATCAAGAAAGAGCTTTTGCTCGAAAATAAGAGTGCCGAGCGCATAGGGCTGCGCGCCAAAGTGGAAAACGTAGACCCTGGCGGCGGCGCGGTGTCGTTCGTATCGCCGGGTGAAGCGGATCTGGCTCATTCGCTCGCGAACTGGGTGGAAATAACACGCGGCGTCGTAGAGCTTGAGCCCGGTGAGAGTCGCAAAGTGCCGTACCTCATACATGTGAACGTTGTGGCGGAGCCGGGGACCTACTATGCGCGCATCGCATTTACGGACGGCTCACCTGAGTATGAGACTGACAAACGACCTGATGGAACCAGCCTTCTTTTGACGGTAGAGGTGGCTGATGACGCACGCGAGCGCCTGCAGCTGGCCGGTTTTGTTGCGTCCCGGTCGCTTGTGTTCGGCGCCGACGCGGCGTTCACGTACCGCCTTGAAAATGTGGGCAACAGAGACCTGGAGCCGCGCGGCACTATCCGCATATTCAACAGACGCGGCGAGGAGGTCGGGTCTGTGCCGCTCAACGCGGACGGCGTGTCGCTCTCGCCCGCGAGCAAGCAGCAGCTCGCCACGGCATGGAACGCGAGCGGCCGTTTCGGCAAGTACAAGGCATTTTTGGACCTGGAGTATGGCACGGAGCAGCTCGCGAGTGTGCAGGACACCGTCTACTTTTGGGTGTTCCCATGGAAAGAAATTCTCGCGTCCATGTTCGGCGTGCTCGTGCTTGCGGTGGTGGGCACCTATGTCATCCACATGCGCACCATGGCGCGGCCGGCGCATGTGTATGCGCCCGTGTATCCCGAAGCACAGTCTCGCATGTCACCTAAGTCCGTTCTGATGCCGAGCGGTGCTCGCAGCCACGGCGATTTCGCAGATCAGCCTGTGGCTTCTGCGGCGCCGGTGCGCGCTACGGCTCAGGCTGCACCTGCTCGCGTCGTAGCTCAGCCTATGCCGGCGGCTCCTCCCGCGGTTGTCCTGGCGCGCAAGGAAGCGGCATCGCCCGGCCCGGTGGTCTCGCTCGCGCCTCGCAGTCGAGGTGGCTCTCATGTAGATGCTCAAGCTCACACCGTTCAACTCAAACCCCGCCGGTAGGGTGGCGCTACAAAGTGCCTCGCGTGCACCCACAACAGGGGCGCGGTTTTTCTTGCTTCTTATACTTTCTACTTTCTACTTCCTACTTGCTACTTTCTACCTTCTACTTTCTACTCCCGTCTTTGCCCAAGACGCCCTCACGCTCACCATCACACCGCCCTTGATACAGGTGAACTTGGATCCCGGGCAAACATGGACGAGCAGCATTCGAGTAGTGAACGGCAACCGCTACGAGGTTACGGTATACGCAGACCCCGTGCCGTTTACGGCAGAAGGTGAGGGTGGCCGCCCGCGCATAGTCTTGTCGACCAAAGCAGCGGACAATGCCACGGCAAACGGCGTAGCGGCGTGGCTGGACGTGCCGCAGGAACCTATCATCATCGGCCCCGAGCAGACGCACGAGGTACCGTTCACCATACGCGTGCCGGCAGACGCGCCGCCGGGCGGACATTATGCCGCGGTCCTGATAGGCAACAAGCCGGGTGCGGGCGCGGCGGAAGGCGGCACGGTCACGGTCTCAAGCTCTATTGCGTCATTGCTCCTGCTCACCGTTTCCGGCAATATCGACGAGCGCGGGCGTATACGCGACTTTGTGACGGAGCGGCATCTCTACGATAAGCCTGAGGCGCGCTTTTCGCTGCGCTTTGAGAACCAAGGCAATGTGCACATCCAGCCGCAGGGGGATATAGTCATTTACAACCACTTCGGTAAAGAGCGCGGGAGAGTCACCCTTGGCCAAGGGGGCAACTTCGGCAATGTGCTTCCCGGAAGTATCCGTCAGTTCAGCTTCGAATGGATCGCGGACGCGGGAGGCTGGGATATCGGCCGGTACCGCGCAGAGGCAACGTTTGCATATGGTAAAGACAGCAAACGGTTCGCCAGTGCGACAACATACTTCTGGGTGCTTCCACTTGGGCGTATCGCGCTGCTTGCAGGCGGCTTGGCGCTGTTCATATGGTTTATCGGGTGGAGCTTGCGGCTTTACGTACGCCGAGCGTTGGCTCTGGAAGCACAGCGTATCGCTAGCACCGATCCTCCGCTTCAAGCCCGTGCGGCAGTGCGCCCCGCGGAGCCCGTTCAGGAGCATGTGGCACCACAGATCGTTTCACCACGTACGTACTTGCGGCCTATCGAGCGAGGTATCGTCGATCTGCGCGCCCTCGCGCGTCCCGTTGATTCCGAATCCGGTCCGCAAGCGGGGCATGTGCTCGTCAGCCGTTTGCACCGCACGCGCGCGTTTCTACGCAGGTACCGTGTCTTTTTCATCTTCCTTGCCGTCGTAGGGGCAGCGCTTCTGATGGGGCGGACCTTGCTGCGCGATGTGCTCACGTACGAGCGCGCATACGAAGTGGAGGTGCTGGATCCGGAAGCACCGAAGTCAGACGCACCGTAACACGTGCGTAGCACGTGTTGTGCAAGAGTGCTCCATCCTTTGGGGACGTTGTGGCGTAGACGGCATTGTGCGATGCAGGGGTGATCTCGCGCGGGCAGTGTCACTCGCTCGCGTACCGCTTCAAGCACAGGGCCTGGGCATAAAAGTGCAGCCGTCAACCATTGAAGAGCGTCTTGATCCGGGCGGCTCGGTGGAGGGTGTGCTCACTATCACCAACGAGAGCGATGCTCCACAGGTCTACAAGATAGGTACGCGCGACGTAACAGGCATGGAGCTCTCCGGCAGACCGAACTTTTCGGATAAACCGGGCGGTGAAGACCCGTATGCTGCGTCTGCGTGGGTACGCCCGCAGAAAGACAGCGTTCCTCTTGCGGCATGGGAGGCGGTAGAGGTGCCGTACCGTATTGAGGTACCGACTGACGCGAGTCCCGGCGGGTACTTTGCGGCTATCTTCGTGACGCGCGAGGCAGATGGTATTGCCGAGTCGGGAGCGAGTGTTGGCTTTCACGTGGCGGCGCTCGTAAACCTACGCGTCAACGGCGAGGTGCGTGAGGACTTGGTGCTGAAGGAGTTTAGTACCGGGCGCGCTGTACATACCGACCTCGAGGTGGAATTTACCGCTCGCATGGAAAACACCGGCACCGTACATGAGCGGCCCGTGGGTATCATTACCATTGCGGACATGTTCGGCAAAGAAGCGGGGAAGGTGATGCTTAACGAAAACGAGGGGGCGATACTGCCACGTTCCGAGCGTCTATTTGATACTACGTGGAAGGGAGAGGGCTTCCACGTGGGCCGGTACACGGCACTTCTCAGCGTGACATATGGGAATGACGCGAAGCAAACGGTCACACGTTCGACTACGTTTTGGATTGTACCGCTCCGGGACACGGCAGCCTTTGCGGGAGCTATTGTAGTGGCACTTGCGCTCATCTTGCTTGGTATGCGGGCCTATGTACGCCGGCAGCTTCGCCGTGCGGGCTACGATGCACAGACCGTACGTATCCGTGAGCAGAGCTCTTTTGCGGCAAAGCTTAGTCGTGTGCTTGTCTGGCTCGCGGCCCTACTCGCACTCATGGTCGTTGCAGTGGTGGTGTTCTTCGCGTAGACCCCCTGTGCACGTGTGTGTTGCGCGCAGACATCAGCCTTGATACGGTAGAGGTACCGATCGTGCATGTCGCCTTCACACTCTAAACTCTACACTATCCACTAAGTACCCAGGTATGCTCTGGCGCTACACGCGACGCGATACAAAAGTCCTGCTGCTTGCAACGCTGCTCACCGTGAGCGGCTACGCGTACCTTTTGGCGGACAGCTGGAAGCATGAGCTTGTGCAGAGCATGCAGACAGCCCAGGTAGTGGGGGTGTTTGCGTCCGTGGCACCCAACGAAGCGAACACGCGCATGGCCGCTCTTGACGCGCGCGAGGCGGAATTACAGGCGCGCGAGTCTTTGCTTTTCGAAGAGATAACGCGTCGCGACCGGACCATGCTCGTCATCGTCACAGCGATAGGCGCGGTGCTCTTGGTTCTCATTTTGCTTAATTTCTACCTTGACCAAAAGCGGCGGATGTCGCTGGCGTGAAAACGAAAGGCACCTGCCGATAGCAGGAAAGTTAAAAGTGCATTACACGCGTTAACGTCGGCGGTCGTCTAACTGGACCTACACGGTCTAAGGCATTTTGGTGGCGTGAAGTCATGGCAAACCGTCTATGGCTTTCACTCCCGTGTGCTGTTACGTAGCGTGTTACGTAGCATGCTACGTAACACGCTGTGCGGTAGGTGTTCAGCCGCCCGATTACGCAGCCAAGCTGTGCGAGTTCTGTTCGGGCGCGCCCCATGTTCGACTTACGAAGTCGAACATACGAGCACACCGACTCAAATGCACCTATAAAATTTCTACTTTTGTGGACTACGCGCGCTGCTATCTGGCTACTCGGTGTAGTCACGTTTGGATTTCCTGCCTGCCGGCAGGCAGGTACATTTTAACTTTTGACTTTTGTTACCCTCCCCCTCCAGGTGGATAAGCTGTTCATGGTGTAGCTCCACTCGCGGTACAATATAGGTACGGATCATATCCGCCCCCGAATGATCCAGTCACTCACACGGACCGTTGCGGTCTCTGTGTGCTCCGTTATTTTGACGACGCTTGCAGTGAATGCAACGGACAGCATCAATGTACCCGCCGGTAGCATGCTCGCGGGCGTGTTTGGGGCGAGTACCTCTGTGGACACCGGTCCGTGTCCCAAAGATATGCGCCTGGTGAAGCAAGCACTCGTTCCCTTTTGTGTAGATGCGTACGAGGCGGCGGCAGGTGACAGTTGCCCGTATGAGACGCCCCGAAGCGTTGACGAGACGAACAAGAACCTTTCGGGGGCTTCATGTGCACCGGTATCCAAGGCCGGCACCACACCATGGCGTTTTGTGGACGTTGTCCAAGCGCAAGCGGCCTGCTCCAGAGCCGGCAAGAGGCTGCTGACTGCAGACGAATGGTACAAAGCCTCACTTGGAACCCCCGACACGTCGTCAGAGTTTACCGGTGAGCAGTGCAACGTGGCGCGCAACCTCGCCGATGGTGTCGCCCCTACGGGAAGCGCCGCCCGGTGCGTATCCGATGCCGGTGCATACGACATGGTGGGCAACGTGTGGGAGTGGGTGGATGGCGCGGTACGTGATGGTGTGTTCGAGGGACGTTCTTTGCCACGGAGCGGGTACGTGCAGGGCGCGGATACGAGCGGCATAGCGTACGAAACAGCGAGCGGCGCGCAAGCTGCGTTCGGCAGAGACCGCTTCTGGTCGGACAGCATCGGCACGATGGGGCTGATGCGTGGCGGCTACTTCGACAGCGAAGGTGATGCGGGTGTATTCAGCATATACGCTGCCAGTCCCCCCACCTTTGCCGGGGAGGCGGTAGGCTTCCGCTGTGCCACTGCACCGAAGAACCCGTAAGTCACATATGGAAGAACGAGAAAGTCCACCCCCTGTAATAGAGGAGCATGCGCAGCGAGACGCATCGACCTTGTGTGTACGTAAGATGGCAGGCCGTCACTTTTCGTTGCGCTTAGGCAGTCGACAGCCTTTTTTGTCTTTTGTCTTTTGTCTTTTGTATCTCGTGCTCCTGTTCTCTTTTCTCTATACGTCGCACTCGGCATTTGCCACAAGCTATCTCTCTCGCATTTCAGACCTTATCTCCACCAGTGCGCCGGGCGCGGCTGCGAACCACACGCTTCGTTTCACTATAGCTCAAGCGATACCGCCCAACGGTGCCATTGAAGTGCTTTTCAACCGCGGGGGTTTCACTATCCCCGGGGCACTTAATTTTACCGATGTGGACCTTGGTTTTTCGGCAGTATCCGGGGGCCCCTATACCGAGCGTCCGCTATCTTCCGTGCAGACGGGCGGTACGGACCGGGTGGTGGTCACAAGCGGTAGCGCGGGCAAGATACGGTTCGACCTCAACACGTCGGTAGGTATTGCGGCAGGCAGCGAGTTGCGCATCAAGATAGGCACGAACGCCACGTTCGGTACGGTGGGTGATCAGCGCATTCTGCTCCCTACGGCCACCACATCTCACCCGGTGACTGTGTACACATACGATGCGGCTGATGCCGAGCTTGACTACGGCGAAACGCGTATAGCGGTAGTGGAGCAAGTGACAGCGGGCCCGGTAGATACCGATGACGTCACGCCGCCCGTGGTGCTTGCGGCATACCCTTCCGGGCTGCTTCAAGTGGGAACGAGGGCTGTACAGATGTGGGTAGTTACCGATGAGCTTACGGCGTGCAGATGGGCGACCTCAAGTATGGCGTACGCAAGCATGCCGTACTCTTTCACCTCCACAAGCACATTCGGGCTTGCGTACTGGAATTTTGCCACATACGGCGGACTTGAAGATGATACTGAGTACAATGCGTACATCCGCTGCGTTGACTTTCGTTCTAACGAAATAGATCCCGATTACATCCTTTCCTTTACCGTAGGTATTACGCCCGGTAGTGCAAGCTCAACAGCCACCACGACCGGCACAGGTACCGGCACAGGTACGGGCACATCGACCGGCACATCGACCGGCACCGGTACCGGCACCGGTACCGGAGGAGGACCGTCGGGTTCCGGCTCGGGCAATGGCCCCAATGGCGGCGATGGGGCAGGGTCGGGCGGGGGTGGGTCCGGGCAGTCGGGCTCCGGTGACAAGCTGCCCCAGGCGGATGTGCAGGTGTCGGGATGGGCGTACCCGGGCTCTACGGTAACACTGCTTCGCGACGGGGCGATAGTGGCTACGCAGGCCGCGGGAGGCGGCGGCGAGTTCCTGCACCTTACGGAAGGTATCGACCGCGGCATATACTCCTTTGCCGTGTATGCGACCGACTCAAAGGGAACACGTAGTGCGACATACGCCACTACGCTCGGCCTGCGTTCGAATACGCTCAACAAGCTTGCGAACATTATGCTCCCGCCCACCGTCTCGGTCGTGGCCGCTTCCGTAGACCCGGGTAAGCCTGTCGAGGTGAGCGGTTACTCCGCGCCAAGTGCCAAAGTCACCGCATGGCTGCGGCCCAGGCTTGCGGTGGTATCGGCGGCGGACGTGGTGGCGAGTACCACCGCGCTCGCGAACGGCATATACACGCTCAGCATTCCGACCACGGGGCTCACACAGGGTACGTACGAGCTCGTTGCGCAAGCTGCTCATGCGAACGGCACCGTGCAGAGCGACAAGAGCGCGCGGCTTGCCGTAGGACTTGGCGTTCAAGTGACACAAAACACGGGCTGCAAAGACGGCGACCTCAACTGCGACGGCTCAGTGAACCTCATAGACTTTTCGATCCTTCTTTTCAACTGGAACACCGCGAGCACCGTTGCAGACATAAACAAAGACGGGACCGTCTCGCTGCCGGACTTCTCGATACTGCTCTTCAATTGGACGGGGTAGCGTTGAAAACTGAAAAACAAGATAACTGAAACAAAAAAAACAACGACATGCGTCTCGGACGATGCGATTGAGGTATCAAGTTGTGTAGGGGCAGTCGCTTTAAGCTCGCGTTTTTTGTTTTCTCTATCTTTTGTTTTTCAGTTTTCTCTTTATCCACACGTTACGCTCGCATATGCACATGCGCATGCACGTGTGGTGCTATACTCTGAGTAACAACGCTCCGGGCGACCGGCCATCACGCGTTCTTTAGGATAAGTTCTATCTCCTATGGCTACATTCATGGATAAGCTCAAAGGCCGCGGCCTTACCGAAAAGGGCGGAAGTCTCTCCGCCGGCAGTGCCGCCGATCATGCGGGTACTCCCGCGATGGGCCACCAAGAGGTGGTCCCGAGCCGCGCACTCCAGCTTCCCGTAGACGTGTTCCAATCGGACGACGAGATCATCATATACGCACAGCTTGCCGGTATGGACATGCATACGCTCGACGTTTCCATAGCGGGAGATAATGACGTGGTGGCCATCCAAGGCACAAGCTTGCGCCCCGAGCATCTCATGCATGATGCGCATGCGGGCAGAAATGGGGACTATACGCTCGAAGAGTGCCACTGGGGTGATTTTTACCGCCAGATCATCTTGCCCGATGAAATTGATCCGGAGCGTGCGGAAGCCAAAACGAAAGACGGCGTGCTTGCGCTACGTCTGCCGCTGGCAGGCAAGGCTGTCAAAGGCCGCAAACTGAACATCGTGCGTGCGGATGAACAGCCGCAGCAATAGCGCACGAGCTCGCGCTATGCTCGCGTCGAATATACACCGTGTTGTTCATAAAAATGCCGTAGCGCAGGCGTATACCCGCGTCAAAGTTTTTGTGGCGCTTGTTTTTTTTCCGTTTTTCTTGTTTCTTGTTTCTTGTTTCTTGTTTTCTACCTCCGCCCACGCCGCCTCCTACTCCTTTTCGCCCGCGTCCGGCTCCTACGAGGTCGGCAAAACGTTCACCGTGTCCGTCATGGTGGACCCGGGCACCGATGCGGTGAACACGGGCGATGGAGCGCTCTCGTATGACACCGCCAAGCTCACCGCAGTGTCGGTGTCCAAAGAGGGTTCCGTTTTCAATCTTTGGGTGACCGAGCCCGCGCTTAACGCGGGAGCGGGCACGGTGACTTTTGCGGGTGGTGCCACCACGCCCTTTTCAGGCTCTAAGCGAGTCGTCACGGTTAGCTTCAAAGCGAAGGCGGAGGGCGCCGCCACGGTAAAACTTGATAAGGGTACGCTGCTGGCAGGCGCCGGTCAGAACGTGCTTGCCGGATCCCTGCCCACCGCTTCTTTCACCATCACTCCCGCTGCCGCCAAGCCGCCGGTGGAGGAAAAGCCGGACACCCCTGCACCCGCAAAGCCGGCACGTGCGGTGAATATCCCCGTACCTGATGCTCCTGTTATCAAGAGTTCCACGCACAAAGAAGAGGGCACCTGGTACAACCAGAACACCGTGAAGCTCACGTGGGACCTACCCTACGGTGTGACCGGGCTCAAGAAGCTGTGGAGCGAGAAAGCCGACGCAGAGCCCACCGAAGTGCATGAGCCGCCCATACCCGACTGGACAAAGGAGAACGTGGCCGACGGTGTGTGGTATTTCCATGCCGCGTATAAGAACAGGGGCGGATGGGGAAGCTCCACCGCGTTCAAGGTGCAGATAGATACTACGCCACCGAAAGAGTTTACCGTGACGGGCACCGGAGGAGACCTTGCCGCGCAGCTTTCATGGGCTGCTGAGGATGAACTCTCCGGTGTGGTCGTATACCGCATAGCCGTAGACGACGGCCGGCCGCGGGATGTACAGCCCTCCGAGCTTATAGCCGGCGGATATACGCTCACCAACATAGATCCTGGCGAGCATAGCATTATCGTGACGGCTGTCGATGCTGCGGGCAACGAGCGGGAAGCTCGCACTAAGGTCACCGCGACAGGTGAGCTCCCTCCCGCAGAAGGAGCGCAGGAAGTTGAAACATCCGGCTTCGGAGCCATCTACTGGGTATCACTCATCTTCATGGCGCTTCTTGCAGGTGCGGTAACGCTCCTTGTGCTGGAGCGGCGCAAGCATCATGAGGAGCGCGAGCTCATCAAGCGTGAGGCGATGGAGGCGGGCGACAAGCTCATCAACGTATTCGGCGTGCTGCGCGACGAGATAGAAGAGCGCGTGCTTGACCTCTCGCACAAGCCCAACATGACCGACAACGAGCGCGAGATATTGGAAGGCCTTAAAGATGCCCTGGATGTATCCGAAGAGCTTATCGACAAGGAGATAGAAGACATTCGCAAGCTCCTCAAGTAGTCTTGCGCCCCTTTTTCAGCTGTTGCATAACGCGACGCATCTCTGTGCGCCGGAGCGCATCGCGTCACAGTATCGCTTGAGCGTGTGAGGGTGTGCGGTATGCGGGGGGAGACAGCTTGTAGAAAAAGTAAGCCCACAGCGGTGTCTGCGGGCTTACACACGTACTCTGCGAGCCGTCTCAAGAATAGCGGTTCGGCGCGCAACTGCGCAACATGCGCTATCCACAGAATACGGCTTTGTAGGGCCGCGTATTGCGCCGTACGAGAGCTTTCTCATGCGATACTGAGAGTACATGCGGAGCGCGGTATTTAAACATGTACATCGTTTTCCCGCACGTTTGCGTGAGCCGAAAGCGGCCCTGGCGCTCTTGGGTGCGGCGCTTTTTTTGATGGCCGTGGCTGCCGTATTTGCAACGAGTGAGGAACGTACGATACACATTTTCCCTACGTCCGTTTCCGATGCCGGGTGGAGCGGTGCTCAGAGGTCGCTTGAGCAAACGCTTTCTCAAAACGCCATTTTTGATGACTTCTCCGCAGAAAATAGCGCGAGCCTTTACTTTACGCGTAACGCGAGCCGTTCTTCGGAGGGAGCACCGCATGAGGCCGTGAGCGCCGGCGACAGCACGTCGGGCGGCGACGCTGTTTCGTCCGAGGACGCGTCGAACGATACGGAAGCGAGTGAAGTGCAGGGCGATCAGTCGGCTGAGTCTGGGGATCTACTAGACGACGCCGCAGACGCCGAAGGTCAGGTGCAGGAAGAGACACCCGCACCCGAGCAGGAAGAAGAGGCCACACAAGAAGACACGCCCACGCCACAGGTTTCTGAGGAGCCGGAACCGCTTGCCGACCTAAGCCCGTATGGGTATGTTCGCGATCTGTTGCGCGCCGCGCGTGGTACCGCCGCATAGGCACAAACACAGGATGAGGCACAGGTGCAAAATATCGCGCCGGTCGATGCGGTGATCGAAGGTGTCGAGTACGCAGAGCCTGCCCCGGGCGAGACAGCAAGCGGTGCAGAGGTTGCGCCGGAGGCGGAGCGGGGCGCGGATGCGAGTAGTGCCGAGACACGTGCACGCCAAGCGGACGAGGATGTGCGCGTGTGCACCGTACTGGATATCCCCTGTCACACCATACGCTACGACGGCTTTGATATCGGCAGCGTACTTGCGGATCACACAGTACGCGAGTACACACTGCGGCTTTCGCTTGGTGCGCGAGTCGAGGGCGAGAGCTTCACCCCGGACAAGCTGCTTGTGCGGTACATGAGCGCCGGCACATGGCACATTGCGGGAGAAGTGGTGATCGACCGCGAACTGTCCAACTTCGACAGCGGCGGGCACTTCTCATTCCCCTTGCCGGGGCTCACCGCGTGGGATTCCTTGGCCGACCTTGCTGTGGAGCTTGAGTACGTTCGGCATGGTACTGCAGAGACAGAGTTCTATGTCGACAGCGTGTGGGTGGATGCGCGGTATGCGGTGGTGGACGAGGGTGAGGAGCTGCAACTGGCACCGAACATCTTACCCGAGCTCGCGGTACTAGAAGACTCGCGGCGGCCGGACATGCTTCTTGTCGGGGATGAGCGCATTACTCTGCCGAGGACAGACGCCGTGCCGGGCGACGAGCTCGTCATTCGCAGCGACCATGACGTATACGATGGCCTCACACGGGTGCGCTCGTACCTGTCCGTTACGAACCACGGAGACACGGAAATGTATGCGGATCTCGTAGTACGTACGGGCCGCCATGCGGAAGTAGTGGGACTGCGTGAGCGCGTGCGTGCGGTGCCGCAGTCTACGTTGGTGCCCGAGTACAGTGACGTGGCGTATTTGTGTGAAGGTGGGTGGCAGCCGGGTAGCATGTCGCAGGGTGTAGCCGCGCCATCTGACGTACCGGCAGATACAAACACGACAGACGGGGAAGAAGTGGAGGATGGCACAGCGAGTTCCTCCGTATCGATGACGGAAGCGCTTGTGAGCGATGGTACGGGATCCGCCACCCTAGATGACGTCGGCCCGGACGCTTCAGGTGAGACTGCAGACTCGGAGGGCGAACCCTATACCTGCGCCGCGACAGGTGAAGAGCGCGTGTGCTCGTCTCTCAATGATGACGAGACGAACTGCATCGCCGAAGAAGAACGCATTTCGACCACTGAAGAAGTTGCATACCGTGAAGGATGGCAGCCGGTCGGCCTGCGGCCCTACCGTGAGCGCACGAGTTTCTGGCAGCGAGTGCTTCGCAGCGAGGCCACCACTACGTCGGAGTTGCCCAATGCGGTGGAGGCAGAGGAGCGTGTACGGCTTGCTCCGCGGGAGACGCGCTTTTTCGCGGTGGACGTCGAAGTGGGTGTGCAGCGTGCGGGTGAGTTTGCTTTTGAGCTTCGCGCGGGCGACACGCATGCCGAGCGGCGCATGTGGTGGCGCAGCGGCTACTCGCGTCGTGTGCCTCTTACCGTTCCTCGTGTAGAATCCGAAGCGCCCGAGGTGCCACTCCTGTATCGCGTGCGGATAGAGGAGAATGACGTGCCCGGGTTTTTCACCACAGCGCGGTTGGACGGAGGGGATGTGCGTTTTTATGATGCGGCGCTTCGTCTTGAGTTACCGAGCAAAGTGGTCTCATTTTCATACGTTGAACAGGCGGCAGAGTACTTGGTGGAGCTTGGAGAAAGCTCGACACAGGCGAGCTCAAGCATCTTTGCATATTACGGTAACGATACGGTGATGGAAGCGTCACGGATGCGCGCCCCCTCGCAAACAGATACGCCCATAGAGTACGTCCGTGCGGCGGAGTCCGCTACGGGGGCGCTCGTGTCTGTGACAAGTTTGCGTGACGGCAACACCATGCGTACGGGTGCGGGAGGTACGGAGGTGACACTCCACGAAGGTGAAGCGCTTGATATGGTGCTGGGAGAGGAGCCGCTCTATGCTCGCGGGCCCCTGCTCATACGCCCGGCCGACACCGTGTCCTCAAAGGAAATGCGCGCGTTCGCGCTTACGCTTCCTGCGCATACCTACAGCCTCGCGCAAGGCACGTCGAGCCTCACGTATGTGGTAGAGCGCTACGCGAGCACAAGCCCCGAGCTGCGCTTTGGAGACGTGGAAGAGCTTCCGGTACCTGCGGTCGGTATTTTTGAGCCGCTCTCCTTTACCGACCAGCTCTCGCGCATACTGTACTTGCGCTCACTCACGGGCCCCGCGTACCACGACTTCCTTGAAGAGCTGCGCGACTTTGAGCTTGGCGATGAAGTGGTGTTTAAGCTCCGGTACAAGCCACAGCGGTGGGGTATCACGCGCTTTTTCCGCGGGCTTGTGCGCGACCGCCTCGCCACAGTGGCGGGCGTGCGTCTCCTGTACGGTGGGGAGGTCCTCACGGACGCGCGTTTTGACGTCTCGTACGGCGCAGAAGGCGAGTGGACCATCAAGCTTACAGAAGCGCCGAGAAGCCTCGTACCGGGCAAGTACTCCGTCGAGCTCACCATTGACGAAGTGGGCGAACTCTACACCGACACCTTTGATTTTTACTTCGGGGTGCTTGCCGTGAACACGCCGGAAGCCACGTACGAGACGGGCAGCGTGGCCGAGTTCCACATGGCCGCGCTCGACGATCGTGGTGACACCATATGCGATGCGGAGCTGCGCTTGCTCATCACACCACCGTCCGGTCTGGCGGAGGAGATACCGGTAGAGCGCTCCACCACCTGCGGTCCCAACAACGTGACCGATGAGCCCGACTACCGCGCGCTCTATCGTTTGCGGGAGAGTGGCACGTACGACCTTGTTCTCACGCATGTAAACAGGGAGGGTGAGATAGTGCACCAGGTGCGCGATGCAGTGCACGCGGCCGAGCGCATGCCGTACACGATAGAGCGGGCGGGCGCCACGCGCATCTGGCCGAAAGCGCCTTACACCATGCACCTCACCGTGTCGGCACGCGAGGACTGGAGCGGCACGTTGGTGGAGGCACTGCCGCGTGACTTCGTAGTGACGGACGCGGGCGGTGGGGAGTCGTCGGTGTGGGGCGGGGCCAAGCGTCTGAGTTGGGAGCTTACACTTGCGGCGGGTGAGTCGGTCACACTTTCGTACGAGTACGATGCGCCCGATCGCTCGCCGTACCTCTACCTCCTCGGGCCCGCGGAGCTTCGTGTGGGAGAGCAGGCTGCGTACCGCGAAGCAAAGAGCTGGAAGCTCGCCTCCGACGCGCTCGGGCAGTACACCGAGTCCTACGTCACCTTTACCCCAACGGTAAATGACACGTGGACGACCATTGATCTCTCCGGTGCGCCGTACAGCATACCCGCGAACGCCATTCTTGAGATCGCGATCTCAAACGTGGACACAGGTAACGAGGCATACGGCGGTGTACGCAGCGGTGCCTCGACCACGCTCGACCGCCGTGTACGCATTCATGAGGCCGAGCCGTCAGGATCGGACGTCACCACCATGTTCGTACAAGCCAGTGCAACGTCAAGCATTCAGTACTACTCCGACGACACCAATGACATACGCTTCACCATTCTTGGCTACTGGACGAGCGGCACGTATACCGAGCGTTGGAGTGTGTTTGGACCTGCGGCGAACAACTGGACAACAGACTGGAACCTTAACACGTACGGCGTAGCCGACGGCAACGTGGCGGAAATCGTCTTAGTGAACACAGATGGTTCAAATGAGTACGCTGCAGGCGTACGCACACTAGGCTCTACACTCACGCGCGAGGTGACCATACACGAGCCTGAACAGGGCGGCGTAGATACCGCTACCATGCTTGTACGCGCGAGTACCTCCAACGCGACCATACGGTATCGTAACGCAAACGCTGCAATAGACTTCTACGTGGCAGGCTTCTTTTCGACGTTGCCCACCGGTCTTGAGTACTATGAGCGGTGGGACGACCTCGGCGGGCCAGCCAGCGCAAACACATGGACCGATCGCAGGCTCGACGACATCACCGTTCCCAATTCAGCCATCGCAGATGTTGCGTATGCCAACACTGCTGCAGACGACACCACAGTCACGATCGGTGTGCGTGCCAACGGCTCGTCACTTTCCCGCACCGCCGAGCTGCACGAGGCTGAGGCGGGTGGCCAGAACCACGCGCGGTCGCACGTCACGGCAGGCAGTGATGCAAGCAGCACCATCGAATACTTCACCGGTAACACCGCATACGACTCATTCCGGCTCGCCGGATACTGGGCAGCCGCCAACTATCCGCCCGATGCACCAACGCTCCACGACATACCGTTTGACAATGAAAAAACAGGGAGCTCGACACCGTACTTCGAGTTCACCGCATCCGACCCCGATGGCTCTAGCGATATCGTCTATCAGGTGCAGTGGGATGATGATGCCGACTTGGATGCTTCACCTCTGGGTGACCGCTCAAGTGATAATGAAACGGGCTGCTCTCCCAACTGTTTTGCCAATACCGTAAGCGGTGGCGACACCTCGCCTTTTACCGAGGGGCAGCGGATACGTTTCAGCATACAGAGTGCGCTCACGAGCGGTACCACATACTACTGGCGTGTACGTGCCAAAGACAGCAGCGGTTCGAACATCTACTCCGAATGGACAGAGGTGCGTTCTTTCACATACGTGGCCGACACGAATCCGAAAGCGTGGTACCAAACAGCCGATGCGCAGTTTGACGGTGGTACTTTTTCGGGCGCGGAAACGTACGGTGCCAATTCCGTACGCCTTGCGACCACACCGCCCGTTGGCGCCATGGTGGCGTACGGCGAAGGTACGGTGGCGACACCACGGTACCAGATATGGAACGGTACCGCGTGGGGCGGAGAGCTCAGTGCGCAGAGCGCTACGGGTAGAATAAGCTGGACCGTACTGCGTGCCGCTCCCACACGGGATGAATATGTCCTGGTGACGCAAACCGCCACAGGCACCGTATTGGCGCAGGTGTACAACGGCACAAGCGGTACGTGGGGCAATGCACGCGTGATGACGAGCGCGGCCCCAAGCGCCGATCGTCGCGCGGTTGACGTGGCGTACCGCGGTCTTTCGGGTGAGGCGGTGGTGACGTACTGCGATGGTGATACCGACCCAAGCACGAACATTTGGAACGGCACGAACTGGTCCGCCACCACCACCCTCGACACGCAGTTCAACAGCGCCTGCAACTGGGTCGCGCTCGCTGCAAGTGACGCGAGCGATGAAATAGCGGCGGTCGTGCAAGCCGACAGTACGAACACCACCTCCGACTTTGAGGCGCAGATACTGACCGGTACTACGTGGGGCAACAGTTACACCGGGGGCAGCAATACGGCGGGTGAAGAATTTCTTGAACGCATGTCGATCGCGTATGAGGAGTCGGGGACGGAAGCGGTGGTCGTCGTAGGCAACGGCGGCACCGCCAGTTTTGTCAGTGCGGTCTGGAACACTACGGCACAAACATGGACCGCAAACGCAAATCGCGGCACGCAAGACGACTTTGAGTGGTCTGAGTTTGCTGTGGATGATGGGTCCGACAACCTCGGTCTATGCTACATAGACGAGGACAACCAAGTCCACATCGCCAAGTGGAACGGCACGAGTAACACGTGGGACGCGTACGATGCCGCGGGTGACCAAATAGACACTGGCGGAAAGGCAAACGGTACAACCGACTACCACGCTCGGCCCGTCACGTGCCGGTACGAAACAACAGCAGGCCGCGATGGCTATCTCATGGTGCCGTACTCTGATACCACGAACGCGCGGTATCGTGTGTGGAGCACATCACTTACCGTTGAGCAGTCCATCTCGACCATAGAGGATTCATGGACCGTGAGCAGTGCGCGCACGGGGGATGGCCTCATTCTCACGCTTTGGCGCGACGATACCAACGACCGCTTCGACTTCTCCTACTGGAACGGCAACTCGTGGTCGGCACGTGCCGCGTTGGAGAGCTCAATGGCCGATGATACAGAGCCCTATGCCGAGCCGGCCATGATAGCCGCACAGCGGTTCCAAGCGTCTGCCGGCTCCATCGTTTCGCCCATCATTGATTTCGACAGTGTGCCCGGGCAAAGCTCCTGGGGCGAACTCCTATGGACCACCACTGAGCCCTCGGGCACCGACGTTGTCATGCAGGTGTACTACGCCACCACGACCGCGGTCTGCAACGTGCTTGTGCCGGACGCGGCGCTTGCGGGCAACAGCACCGGTTTTCAAGCCACCTCGAGCCCGCTCAACCTCTCCGGACTTTCGACCTCTACCTACAACATGTTGTGTCTCAAGGCCTCGCTCTCCTCACAGTCAAGCCAGTCGTCCACCTTGGATGAGTGGACGGTCTCGTGGGTGCGACAGCCGTTCCTTACGCAAACCGCCTACCGCTGGTATGCCAATACAGATGCAAACACACCCACCGATGTGTGGCCGGTGGGCAGTAACAGTGTGGCGGAGAACGAAGCCATTTCGACCGCCTTCGCACCTAACGTGGGTGATGTATTGCGGCTTCGCTTGGGTATGCTTGACTCTAACGTGACGTTGGCCGCAAGTAGTACCGCATTTACCCTGCAGTGGGCCGAAGGTGTGTCATGCAGTGCCAGTATGGACTGGCAGGATGTTGGTGCGTCCGGTAGTAGCGTCGCATGGCGCGGGTACGATAACGCGTCCGTGTCGGATGGTGCAACGCTCAGTTCGCGTCTTCTCAGCACCACTGACGTGTCTTTTTCATACGAAGAAGTCAATGACACCGCGACAAACACCAGTGCGCTCGCTCCCACGGAGGAGGCAGAGTTCGACTTTGTGCTGCAGCACAACGCGACATCTTCCACCAACTATTGCTTCCGTCTCATCAACGATGATGGTTTGCCCATCAATCAGTATGACCGGTACCCGCAGCTCATAACGAACGCGCCACCCTCTACGCCGGTGCTCGCAACACCATTTACCTACGAAGCGCTCGCCTCGACCACACCATGGTTTACGTTCGTGGCGGAGGACATAAAAGGTGACGATATCCACTACGAGATAGAGATCGACGATGACCCTGCGTTCGGCAGTCCGCTCACACGAAACAGTGCCGATCACTTCAATGAGTTCGTTAACACCGTCACGCCGGCCGACAAGAGTCCGTTCACCTCCGGTGAGCAGGTGCGCTTCGTGCCCACTACTGCACTTACCGACAACACAACCTACTGGTGGCGCGTGCACGCACGAGACCCGTCCGGCAGCAACGACTGGAGTGACTGGTCCGTGGCGTGGAGCTTCACCGCCTCATCGACCGTGAGTATCTCGACATGGTTCCAAACTACGTACGAGCAATTTGAGGAAAATGATCATGAGAACACCGAAGCGACCGTGAGTGATGATGTGGCACTCATCCCCTCGAACACACTTGGTACGACGACCGCGCCCGGTATCAAGTTTGCGTGGAAGACTACCGGCAATGCGTGGGGCTCGCTCTCATGGACCGAGAACGAAACGACAGGCACTTTGCGAACGCGTGTACAGTACAACAACAACGGGATCTGGGAGCTCATCCCCGACTCGGTGCTTTCCGGTAACAGCGTGGGATTTGCAGCGGGCCCGGTGTCGCTTTTGGGTCTTGACCCGACACTCTACAGCGAGATACGTCCGGTTGCGTACCTGCAAGACGTGAGCGGATCGCCGCGACTCCTGGACTGGACGTTGAGCTGGGGACTCGCGGTAGAACAGCCCACGCTCACGAGTCCGTTTGACAACGAAAAAGTTGCCACCGTCACTCCAAGCTTCACCTTCCGATCCACCGATCCCCAGGGCAACGACCTTACATACGAGATCCAGTGGTCCGCGACACCGGACTTCGCGGCATCCACCACGCGCACGTCCGGCACGCATACGGGCTTTACGAACACCGCGAGTTCGACCGATACCTCACCGTTTCTTGAAGACAACATCATTCGCTTCACGGTGCAGGGTGCGGATGCGCTTACCAATGGGGCCACCTACTGGTGGCGCGTTCGAGCGAAAGACCCCGGCGGTGGCGACACGTGGAGCGTGTGGAGCCCGATACGCAGCCTCACGGTGGATACGAGTATCACGGTCTCAACATGGTTCCAAACGACCGATGAACAGTTCGATACTGATTTTTTGACCGACCTTGAAACCTACGGCTCAGACCAAGTGCGCATTACCTCTACCATTCGTGAGGCGCTCGTGGCATACGCGGAAGGTGTGGTGCAGACGCCGCGGTACCGCTTGTGGAACGGCAATGCCTGGGGCACCGAAAAGAGCGCCGCGAACATAGGAGAACGCATCTACTGGATACGCACCGCTGCGGGGCCCGCGCGCGACGAGTATGCCATGGTGACGGGCGGCCTGTCGGGCGCAGTGAAAGCACAAGTGTACAACGGTACGACCGGCCAGTGGGGCGATCTTGTTGATATGAGCACACCGGCCGCAACAAACAGGCGCGGGTTTGATGTGGCGTATGAGTCCGTGTCGGGACGCGCAATGGCCGCGGCATGTCGCGGTGCGGATGCGGTGTATCGTACATGGGACGGCGCGAGCTGGAGCGCTACGTCCACCATAAACCTGGGTTTCACTCAAAACTGTGAGTGGCTCACACTTGCGAGCGACCCAACTTCAAACGAAATTATTTTAGCTGCGCGCGCGAACACCGCGAACACCCCGTACGCGTTTGAAGCGCAGGTATGGAACGGCTCTGCATGGGGCAACAGTACTGCGCAGGGCTTGATGGAATCTACGGACGCAGAGAACATCGGCATGGCCGTTGCGTATGAAGAGTCGGGCGATCAGGCGCTTTTTGTGACCAGCAACGGCACCAACGCAAACTTCCACTGGCGCACCTGGAACGGCGCGTGGTCGGGCACGAGCTCCACCACGACCGTTGACGATTTGGAGACTCCGAAGATAGCGCAAGATGCGGGCTCCGATGCGCTTGGGCTCTGCTACATCACAAATCTGAACAGCATGTACTACATGCGCTGGGACGGTTCGAAATTTGTGAGTGCACCCACTCAGTTTTCGGCAGATAGTAACAGCAAGGATGGCGGACATGCATTCGACTGTGCGTACGAAACCACCGCCGGCCGCGATGGGTACCTCATGATGCCGTACACCGACGGCACGCTTGGCTACTATCGTTTTCATAACACCTCGACCGGCCTTTCTGCTGAAGCGGCTCTGTCGAGTGTAACCGACTCATGGTCGGTCGAAAGCGTTCGTACGGGCGACGGGCTTATTCTGGCCGTCTTCTGGGACGATGCGAATACGCAGTTTGACTTTTCATACTGGAACGGCACCGCCCCGTGGAGTGCGCGGCAAACGCTCGAGACAAACGTATCCACCATCGTAAACCCCATAGTTCCCGTGTCGCTCACCCCCCGCCGGTACACCTCATTTACGTCAGGCACCCTCGTCTCAGACCCCATTCATTTTTCCGACGGTACTGGGCCGCGCTGGGGAGTGGCAAGCTCGACGGATACCACACCGGGCGCCTCAGAGATACGCTACCAGTTTGAGCACAGCACCGATAATGGAGAAACATGGGCGCTCATACCGGACTCTGCATTGCCCGGCAACTCCGTAGGTACCACCTCAAACACGGTTGATCTCTCCGCGCTTTCATATACCACGTATGACGTCATACGCTATGTGGCCAACTTCGCCTGCGTCTCGGGTGACTGCCCCATACTGCACGACTGGACGATCGCATGGTCTGAGGGGCTCAAGGTTTCCGGTACCGCAAAGGGCTACGACGAGAGCACCAACGTGACGAGTGGTACCGTGGCGGTCGCGGTGAATGGTGCTGTGCAGACGGGTAAGACGGCGAGTATCTCGGGCGGTACATGGCAGATAAACAACGTTACCATGTTCCCGGGCGACACGGTCCATGTGTGGATACAAGGCGCAGCAGACGCAAACGAGGCGGCAGCGGTCTTTCGGTACGACGGTGTGGGCGACACGACGGGTGTCGAGCTCTTTGAGCGGCACCTCACCATAGGCTCACATGATGCGACCACAACAACGAACGCCCACATTGCGCTCTACGACAACAGTGCCTCGGGGAATGAAGACCTGTTCTTTGAGGTCGACAGCGGCAACGACCTCACCGTGTGTTCGGTCGGAGCGTGCAGCGATGCGGAGCTCTTCGTGGCTCAGGGGTACACGTACCGGCCCGACTCCGCTTCGGGCGGCAACGTTTCCACGCACGATATGGAGATAGCCGGTACATTGACCGCAGACGGCAACACGCTCACGGTGTCGGGCTCATGGGAAAACCGCGGCATCTTCACCGCAAACAGTTCAAGCGTTATTCTCCGTGCGACATCCAGCCAAGAAACCTTGAGCTCTGTCGGCGCCACGACGAGCGCGTTCAACATACTGACCTTGGGGCAGACCTCCGGTAATGCCACGTGGACGCTCGCAGGACCCCTCGAAGTGGACGGCAACTGCACCCTGTCGTACGGCACACTAAATGGGTCTACATCCGCGCTCTTCCTGGGTGGCAATTTTTCACTTGCTGCGGGTACGACCTTCCTCAAGAGCACGGGCACCACAACATTTGACGGGACCGGTGTAGCGGTGATTACAGATGCAACTGCGGCAAAGCAAGACTTGGGCAAGGTAGCTGCAAGCGGTACGAGCAAAACGGTGCGTCTTGGCTCAGCACTAAAGCTTACCGACCTCACTATATACACGGGAAACACGTTCGACGTGTCGTCAAACAACTACGCGCTTGAGGTACGTGGTGATTTCCGGAACAGCGATTCGTTCTCGGCACGTGCAGGTACCGTCACCATGACGGCAACGACCACGGGGCGCACACTTGTGCCTGGCAACTCTCCTTTGTATGACCTGACGTTCCAAGGGGTGGGGGGTAACTGGGCGTTTGGACAGCCTCTTGTTACGGTGCAAAACAACTTGACCATTGCGACCGGCACCGTCACGCTCGCAACAGGCACGACAACAGTATCGGGAAGTTTGTCTAACAGTGGCACACTTGTGCACAACAACGGTACGTTGGAACTCACCGGAAGCGGTTCGAAAACGTTGACGCAGGGCGGCTCACCACTCTACAACCTCACCGTAAACGGTGCAGGCGCGTGGAGCTGGACCGAGCAAAACGCGACATCCTCCGGATCCACACGTATCCTGAACGGCACGTTGACAATGCCGGCGGAAACGTACGCGGTGGGCAAGTCTTTTGTAAATGCCGGAGGCACCGTCGCCCCCAATGGCGGCACGCTTCGCTTCACATCGAACGTAGCCGAAACAGTGCAGGCAAACGGTTCTGCACTCTACGGGCTCACGTTTGACGGCGCGGGAGGGACGTTCGCGTTGGCGGACACCAACCTTGTTGCAAGCGGCACGGTGCGCTTTGTTGCGGGGACGACCACGCTTCCATCGGGTACTATGACCGTGTCGGGTTCTTGGGTTACGACGGGCGGCACGTGGAATGCGAATGGTGGCACTGTGCTCTTTAACTCGGCGGCCACGGGACGTACGGTCACTACCGGCACCAACAACTTTGCGTCCGTGACCTTTAATAGTGCGGTGGGTGGCTGGAGCATCGACTCGCATGCAACGTCGACCGGTGCATGGTCACTTCTTGCCGCTCAAAGCTACACGGTCGCGAGCGGCAACACCATGGCTGTAGGTGGGGCGTTTGTCAACAATGTACCGGGTGCCACCACATGGACCGGCTCCACACTCGCACTCAGCTCCGGCACTTCGTATACGGTAGGGAGCTCAAGTCAAGCGGCGGAAACATACGGCACGCTGCGCATTGGTGCAAATACCGACGTGAAATTCTGGCAGTCGTCCGCAGCAAGCTATGCGGTCGACAGTACCGGTTCTCTCTACTCTCAGGATCATGCGGCACAGAATGGCGACCTGTATATATGGGGAGAGTACGTGCGTACGAGCGGTACCGAGCACTGGAGCTATGCGACAGACTTTGATGGCACCGATATCGGCGGCTCTCCGCGGCAAGTGGACGTGCGCTTTGCCTCCGGTGCATCCGCCCAGTTCACCGGTGCGACCTTGTCGCTGCGTGGAGACGCAGCCGCCACCACCACGCTGGCGAATCAAGGCTCGGGCAGCTACAGGCTGCAGCTTACGGGAAGTACGTTGTTGGCGGAGTACTTCAGCGTTGCAAATACCGATGCGGATGGACTCGCGCTCATGGCGTCTACCACCGTGAACTACTTGCGTGACGGCACGTTTACGCTTGACACACAGGGAGGGTCAATGCTCACGCTCGCATCCACCACCATTGACAAAAATCCGCTCTTACAGCCGGACCGCCTTTCTTTTGGAACGTCCACCGGTATCTCGACAGGGTACAACGTCACCGCCTCCGGTACAGCCTCGTCCTATTGGTGGTTCAAGAACACGAGCGGCAACTATGATGGTGAGTCATACGACAATGACCCGGTTGCAGGCGCAGGGAGCATACGGTGGGATGACTCGGGCTTTACGATAAACGTGTCCGGCACCGTCTACACGGGAGAAGGTGCGGGTGTACCCGCGTACTGCAACGGGTCCACACAGGTGCTTCGGCTTGTGGTACAGGGCGTGACGACGTACGACACATCGTGCGCTGCAGGTACGGGCGCATTCACATTCTCCGGCGTTACGTACTCGGGCGATGTCACGTTCATGGCGTTTCTCAACGGCACGTCGGGGCGTGGCGCCACCGTCTCACGTACACCGCAAGGGAACATTGCGGGCTTCGACCTTTACCAGGATCGCGTCATAGTGCGTCACGAGGATACTGCGGCGCTCAGTATAGCGAACATGCTGCTGTATGATGCGGACCAAGACCTAGACATTCCGTTCGACGCTGAAGCGGGTTCTCTCACCGTATCTCCGGAGACCGGCCTCCATGTGTGGGCCGCAAAGACGTTCGCACCGAGCGGCAATGTCACGCTTCAGTCCGGCGGCTCGGGCGCAGTACAGGACGGCACGCTTCGCCTTGCCTCGGGGAGCGTCTTTACCGCGGCGGGATCGGAAAGTCACAGCATCGGAGGTTCGTGGATAGCGAACACGGGTGCCACCTTTACGGCTGCAAACTCCACGGTAAACTTCACGGCGACCACTACAGGCAAGACCATTGCACCGAGCGGCAGCTTCCACAACCTCTCCTTTACGGGGTTAAACGGCGGCTGGAGTGTGGCCTCTTCGACGCAGGTGGCGAACAACCTTGCGGTATCAGCGGGTACCGTAAGCGGCACCGGAAACGTGACGGTGGATCTTGGTGCATTCTCAGGAAACGGGAGCGTCACTATGACGGGTGGTACCGTAACGGTGAACAAGGGTGGCAATTTCGGCGGTAATAGCACGTGGACGTTCAACAATTTGACGCTTGGCGATGGTACATCGGGCACCACCGCCAAAGTGGGCTCCGGGGATATAGCCGTAAGCGGCGCACTTACCGTGAGCGCCAATCATATCTTGGAGGCGGGTTCATACACTTGGACGCTTACGGGGAGCGGTGCGGTCTTGTTGGTACCCGGGACCTTTACCGCACAAACGTCCACCACAACATTTGCGGGCACAGGTGCAATGACGGTCCCGGCGCTCACATACCACAACCTCGTGCTTGCGCCAACCGCGGCGGGCAGCCCCACGTACACGCTCGCGGCCGGGAGCCTTACGGCCAATACCGTTACCGTAGGGAACGGTACGCACCCGGTGACGGTGCAGGTAAACACAAATGATCCGCTCATAACGGTTGCCGGCACCTTCCGTAACCGCACAAACGCAACGTACCAAGCGGCGAGCGCCAATGACCTCATGATCGCAGGCTCGTACATAAACGAAGGTACCTTTACGGCAAACGGCGGTGGTGTGGTAATGAACTCCGCAGACACGGGCGAGCTCGTGACGCCGGGTGCATCGTCTTTCCATCACCTGACGTTCAACCATGCGAGTGGCGGCTGGACCATTACAGGCAATGCAACGACGACCGGTAATTTCACCCTGACGGCCGCCTCCAACTTTACACAGGCGAGTGGCAGCACGCTTAGGGTAGAGGGCATTTTCCTTAACAGCGTGGGCGGTGGTGCGACCACGTGGAGCGGCACCACGCTCGCGTTGTACTCCGGTACGAGCTACAGCATGAATACCAAGACGACCGAGGGCGACACCTACGGCACGCTGTCGGTAGGCACAAATACCGACGTGGCGATGTGGAACTCTACGTCGTCAAGCTACAGCATATCCCCGTCGGGCTCGCTCTATTCACAGGACCACAACAGCGTAGATGGCGCACTCTATATATGGGGCGACTACACGCGCACGAGCGGTACCGAGCACTGGAGCTACGCCACCGACTTTGACGGCACCGATATCAGCGGCACGCCGCGCCAAGCGAAGGTGTACCTTGCGGAAGGAGCATCCACCACACTCTCTGCCGGGACGTGGAATATCCTTGGTACTTCGGGCGCCACCACCACCATTCAAAATCAAGGGAGCGGTGTGTACGGCCTCAAGGTTGCAGGCGGCACCTTTAATGCGCAGTACTATCGCGTGCGTAATGTAAATGCGCTCGGTCTCGAGTTTGCGGGCACACCGACCGTGACCTCGCTCTCGGATGGCGACCTGGAGCTTGGCATCACAGGCGGCGCGATGCTCACGATACCTGCATCGGTCATTACGACGAACCCCGTCAAGACCTGGTATCGCGTTTCTTTTGCGACCAGCTCCGGTGTTACGAGTGGGCGTAACGCAACGAGCTCCGGCACCACCGCAAGTTCGTGGCGCTTTACCCCCGCGCTTGGCAACTACTACGGCGAGGCGTACGATGGCGACCCGGCGGGCGACCCCGGCTACCTCATATGGGACGACAGTAATGCGCAGGTCTCGATAGGCGGCAATGTGTACAGCAACGAAACAGGTACGGTGTCTGCCTTGTGCAACGGCTCAACGCAGGTCGTGCGTATGGTGATACAGGGCGGCAGCCCCCAGTCCACCTCGTGTGCGGCGGGTACCGGGGCATACCTCTTTACGGGAGTGAGCTACTCGCCCGGCGACGCAATAGTGGTATACCTCGATAACGCGGCAGCTAAAGCCGCAAACGTGACGGTGGACCCTGTCACGTCTATCGCCGATATGCATTTGTACGAGTCGCGCGTGGTGGTGCGGCACGAAGATACGAACGCGATCACCATAGCGGACCTCGCCGTATATGATAGCGATCAGGACACCGATATTCCGTTCGATGCGGATACCGGCAGCCCCAACACACTCACGTTGCCTGCAAACCGCAAGCTCATCGTGTGGAACGGCAAGACATTCACTCCCGGCGGCAACGTGACACTTACTTCGGGGGGTAGCGGTACGGACTATGACGGTACACTTGAGCTCAGGGACAATGCGACGTACGTGTCATCGGCTTCGTCAGCGGAGACCATATCAGTGGGCGGGAGTTGGCTTACAGGTGCGAGTGCATCCTTTACCGCGGGTACAAGTACCGTGACCTTCACCGCGACCACGTCCGGCAAGGTGGTCAGTCCGGATCGGTCCGCGTTCAACAACCTCACCTTTAACGGCTCGGGCGGTGCTTGGACGTTCGCAGACCGCGACGCCACCACGACCCGCAACTTCACGCTTACGGCGGGAAGCGTAACGCTTGGTACCTCGACGCTGGCGGTGGGCGGCTCGTTTGTGAACAGCGGCACGCTCTCCGCCGCATCGACGAGCATCAGGTTCAGTGCGGCGGCTCCCGCCACGGTCACGTTTGGCGGAGCAAGTGTGGGGAGCCTTACCTTTGCAGGTGCCGGGGCACACACCATAACCGATACCAGCGCCACCTCGACAGGCTCTGTCTCGATCACGGCCGGCACGGTCGCACTGCCCACGAGTGTGTTTGCGGTGGCGAATGGGTTCTCCGCGCAGGGGGGCTCGTTCACACACGCGGGCACGTTGCGGCTCTATGGAACACTTGCGGCACAGACGCTGCGTGTGGGTGCTTCCACACTCAGGCACCTTCTTATTGACGGCTCGGGTTCGTGGGCGTTTGCAGACACCGCGGCCACCACAACAGGGACGACCACAGTGCGTGCGGGGGCCCTGACTGCGCCATCGCAAACCTTTGCCATCGGCGGCAGCTTCACGAACAGCGCCACGTATAACAGCAATGGCGGCACCATGCGCTTCTACGCAACCACCACAGGACAAACCATTTCTGTCGGGGGCGCACTGCTGGCGAACGTCATCATTTCCGGCACGGGAGGTGGGTGGACAGTGGCCACGTCGGCGACTACGACGGGAGCGTTTCGGCTGCAGACGGCAACAGCGTTTGAGATGGCGAGCAGCACAGCTCTTGAAGTGCAAGGACAATTTGAGAATACCGTGGGAGGCGCGGCCACCAACTGGACTGATTCGCGCTTGTACCTGAACGCCTCAGGGACAAGTTATGCGGTAAACGGTAAGTCATCGACCGGGGATACGTACGCGTTCTTGACACTCGGCCCGAATACCGACGTCTCCATGTGGAACTCATCCGCCGCCACCACGACGGTGCATGCGTCAAGCTCGCTGTACGCAATGGATCACGCGGGTGTCGATGGCTCGCTCTATATTTGGGGCGAGTACGTGCGGAGTGCGGGCGCTGAGTATTGGAGCTATGCGACGGACTTTGACGGTGCCGCGCTTGGCGGCAGCGCACGTGCCGTTTCAGTGCGCGTTGCCTCAAGCAGTACATTGACGTTTACGGGCGGCTCGCTTGATATGGTGGGTAGCACAGGCGCCACCACGTCCGTCGCGGTGATAGGTACGGGTGCGTACAGCATCGTAAAGTCGGGCGGATCGCTCAACGCACAATACTACTCGTTCCGCAATCTCACGTCTCAAGGTCTCGTACTCAGTAACGCCATTACGGTGACGTCGCTCTCGTATGGAGACTTTGAACTCTCAACACCAAACGGTGTTCTCCTCCAGGTGGCTTCGAGTACCATTGACCAAAACCCGACCAAGACCATTGTGGGTAATCGCTTTGCGTCCACGTCCGGGATTACGGGCACGAACGTGAAGGTGAACGGTACCACCGCGAATTTCTGGGACTTCCAAAGCCACTACGGCGAGATCGACGGTGAATCGTACGACGATGATGGTGTGGATGCGTGCGGTGCGGTGCGCTGGGATGATAGTACGTGTCTTGAGGTATCTCAGGCGCATTTCCGCTTCAGGAACGATGATGGTGGCGGTGGTGCGCCGGACAGTGAATGGTACAACGCAGACTGGAGCAAGCGTGTGCGGCTGAACGTGAGAAACCAGAATGGTACGACGCTCACTGACGTACCCGTGCGCATGGAGCTTCCGTACGACTCCGACATGCAGTCCAACTGGAACGATATCCGGTTCACCGATGCTTCCGGTACCACGTCGCTCCCCTACTTTGTGGAGCGCTACACAACGAGCGCCACGGCCACCATTTGGGTCAAGGTGCCGAGTATTCCCGCAAACGGCTATGCATCCCTGTATGCCTACTATGGCAACGCGTTTGCCGCAAACGACGAGAGCGGGGCGAATACATTCAGTAGCTTCGATGACTTTGAGGACGACAGCATCTCTGAGTACTCGGGCGATACGGGCGTCTTTGATGTTGTTGCGGACTCAGGTGCAGAAGGCAGCTACATCCTCAAGGCTGGTGCGGGATATGAAAACGACCAAACAACGGACGGCATATACCGCACCGGCACCACATTCGGGCAAGGCAGTACGGTGCGCTTCCTGCAGTACGTAGACGCAACAAAAGACGATGAGCCATGCGCACTTTTTGGCGTGCAGAGTCCCGGCTCCAACAATCAAAACTATGCCGTGTGTCTCGACCAGTATCCGAGTGACAGGCTGGTGCTTGCGAAGAATGTATCCTCCAACGATGGCTCCGGCACCGTGCTGGCTTCCTCGTCCATTGCGTGGTCGAGCGCATGGTACACCGTGGAAGTGGATTGGTTTACGAACAACAGCATCTACGTGTCGGTGTACAACAGCTCCGGTTCGCTCGTAGCCACCACGACCGCGTCGGACGCAAGCTACGCCTCGGGAGGGATGGGCTTCTCGTTCTGGTACCAGAGCGGTGGTTGGGACTTCTACACGGCACGCCCATACGCGGCGGTTGAACCGACACTTTCATCTATCGGACTCGAGCAAGGGAAGAGTGGTGCAAGTTGGAAGGCGGCACAGGATGTGTCCGTCACACAAGACCAAGGTTTGCCGTTCCGAGTGCGTTTCTCCGTTGAGAACTCTGGGCCGACGATATATGGCAAACAGTGGCGCTTGCAGTATGCCGACAAGACCGGGTACGGTACGTGTAACGCAGTGCCGGAAGTATCGTTCAATGATGTACCGACCGTCTCAAACTGCGGCACGAACGCCATCTGCATGACCACCACTTCACAGTATGCGGACGGCGATGCGACACAGGAGCTCTTAACATCAACGACGTTCTACCGGTACGCGGGCGGTAAGCTCATCGAGAGTCCGAGCAATCAGACCGCATCATCTAGCTTGGGGCAGGGAGAGCTCACCGAAGTGGAGTACGCGATAGAGCTTACCCAGAACGCGGTATCGAATGCATACTGTATGCGCGTGTCGGACGGGGGTGTCGAGCTTGACTCGTATCAAACACTCGCGGAAGTCACCGCGAACTATGGGCCGCAGATCACGAGTTGGAGTCTCAATGGAGATGAGCCCATAGCGCTCACGGAAGGACAAACCACATCCGTGCAGGCGACCGGCACCATCACAGATCTTAACGGATTTGAGGACTTGCTGTACGCTACCGGCACCATATATAGAAGTGCGCTTGGGGCAAACTGTGGTGCCGATCTCAACAATTGCTACCAGCTCTCCTCGCTTTCGTGTCCGCTCGAAAACTGCGATGGCACGTCGTGCGACGTGACGTGTACTGCCGATATTCAGTACTTTGCCGAGCCGACCGATCCGGGCGCTCCGCACGAGGCGCAGAGCTGGCTTGCCAAGGTCTTTGTGGTGGACCTCACGGGCAACGAGGCAAGCTCGACAGCGCCCGGCGTTGATATGCTCACGATGCGCGCGGTGTCCGTTACCACCGGTGGCATAGGGTACGGCTCACTCCAGGTCAACTCAGACACGGGTTCGTATAACGCCACTTCCACGTTGCGTAACACCGGCAACACGGGGGTGGACATAGATATCGAAGGAGCGGACTTGACTGCGGGCGCAAGTACCATCCCCGCTGCAAATCAGAAGTTCGCCACGTCCACCTTTACATACTCCGCGTGCGCCATTTGTACCGCACTCTCCGGCACTGTAAGCGATTACGAGCTTGATCTGCCCAAGCCCACCAGTACCTCCACTCCCGTGACCGATGATCTCTACTGGGGCATCTACGTGCCTTCAAACGCTGCCGGCCTGACCCACAACGGGCAAAACACATTCTATCCGATTAGTGATTAGCTTTTGGCGGAGCGAACATGCACAGGCTCCTCATGCTCATCTAACACACCTTATCTTTATGCGCTTACTCACCATTGCTCTCGTACTTTTCGCGCTCGCGGGAGCGGCTGCGTACATGTGGCACTACTATGGCGGCTTCGCAGGTGATGATGCGGGCGCGGTGATGTTCATAAATGCGTATGGTGAGTATGCAGACGTGGCGCAGCGCGCCGATGCGCTCACGCATGCACCCACCGTGGAGGAGAACACTTCGCGGAGCGACCTGTATGCTTCGCTTGCCGCCATGCTCACCGAAGCCCAAGCGGATGATGTGCGCGAAGTGCGGGCACGTGCGGCATTTGCGCAGCTTGATCAGCTCAAGCGGGAGGTTGATGCGGCGCAAGCGGCGCAAGCGGATCTGCTCGCCGCACAAGAAGCGATGGGAGAAGCTGCGCGGGCGCTCAAGAGTGCGCGTTTGCGCGTGCGGGCGCAAGAGATCGTGGAAGCTGCCGGTGTGCGCAGTGCGGTATCAGCCAAGATCACCGGTCTGCTTTCGCACGCGAACGATGAGTCATACGCCATCATTACCAGGGTCCTGGAGGAGAAGGGGGCACTTTCACAGGAGCATATCATTCGTATCAACAGCATTACCACGGCAGCTGAGACGCGCCATGATGAGCTTACAGCTGCGTACGATGAACTCGTTCGCGCGGAAGAGCTCATACAAAGCTCGTTTGCCGCCTTTGTAGCGGAGGCGCTGTAGATTCTCCACAGTGTACCTGCCGTGTCGCGCGGCCCACGTGCTATATATATAGTATAGGTTCACCATCATGACCCGGGCTTCCACAATCTTCGCGGTGTGTACGGGAGGCGCTGCGCTTTTCTTTGCCCTTACAGCCCCGCTTACACGGCATATGCGTACGCATGACCATCCGGTGTTGGCAGCGGTATCTGTGGCGCACACCGCAGAGTCGCGCGTAGCACCTTCGCGTACACCTGTCCACGTCGGAGTGGTAAGGGACAGGCCCGCCAGTACCGCGCGGTCCGAGGAAGCAGCGGCGGGGCGTGTGCTACAGGTATGCCCGTACGAACCGGATGAGAAAGTGTATATAGTACACTTAGCAGAGCAGGATGCGCCACCGCTCAGGGCGGACGGAAGCAGGGCTGAGGCCGAGCGTGTACAAGCACTGCACGTGCCGCCGGGGGTGTATGATGTTGAAACATACACGCTTCGGTTTGGCTCGACTACCGCTTCCATGCGTCTTGAGCGCTGGTACATGCGCATGTATGCAGCGGATGGGACGTTGCTCGCGTACTCATCCACTACGCGCGACCTTGCAGACGAAGAGCAGGCCGCGCAAGAAGCGTTGGGTGCGCCGCTTGTGCTCACCGCCACCACCACGAGCGTGCGTGCGCGCCATGCCGGATACAGTAGCGGCGAGCCCGCGTTCGTCGTGCCAGTGTGTGCCCGACTCACCCCTCACGCGAGCGGCACGGCCTCTTCTTTTGTGCGGGCAGAAGAGGGCCACTCTATGCCGCAGGAAGCGCAGCCCGCACTTGCGGTGCGTGCCGCAGTGTCCGAGGTGACTGACATGCCGCCTTTGTACAGTATGGGCACGGCGCTCACGTTCGTGCTGTCACTTATTGCCCTTTCCGCTTTTTTGGCACCCGTCAACGCTCGCGCAACGCCGCTTGCCGAGCGTACCTCAGACGATTAGTCTTCTTCAAGCACGCCCGATATCCCGTATCTTTTCATGAAGTGCAATGTGACGGCGTTTGTCCATCCAAAGCCGTCCTGTATGCCGTACTCGCCGCCGCCCGCCAGCTCGTGCGTATCCTCCACATTGTACTTTTCCAGTAGCGCTCCAAAACGCTTGTATAAACGCTTTACCGTTGTGATCCATCGATGTGCGATCTCTTCCGCAAGTGGGCGGTACCCGTACCGTTCCAGCCCGAGTACGGTCACATACTGAAGTGGCGCCCATCCGTTAGGTGCGTCCCATTGCTGCCCCGTACGTAAGGGAGTTGACACAACCCCGCCGTCACGGAGGAGTATACATGCTATTGTTTCCTGCATGCGCGCGGCTTGCGTGGCTGTGGCTATGCCAGCCCAGAGCGCATAGCTTCCCGCGGCCGTGACTATGTCGCTGTGTTCCTCCGTATCGATGCGATAGTCCATATACCATCCGTGCTTCTCACTCCAGAGATACGTGCGCATCGCTTCCGTGCGCGCGAGTGCTCGTGTGCGCCAGATGTCGCTTGAGCGGGTGCGCCCCGCATGCTCATACGCGTCTGCGATTATGTTCTCGTACAGCGCAAGCAGTGCATTGAGATCGACCGGCACCACATCGGTGGTGAGAGCGGTACCGATATCAGTCGGGTCCTTCAAGTATCTGGATGAGAAGTCCCAGCCCGATTCGGCCGCTGCGCGCAAATTGCGGTACAGGGGCGAGCGCGTAGCGTTCGCGCCTTCCGCTTGCAGGTCATCCGCAAGCATCTCCTCGCGCGGAAGGTCGCTGGCATCCCAAAAGCGGTTCAGGATCTCACCGCCGGGCATGCGCACCGCGCGCTCTGCGGCTCCGTAGTGTGCGGCACGCGCGGCGCCTCGCATCCAAAAGGCGTATTCCGTCTCCATTGCGTGGCGGTATGTGGTAAGCACGTGCGCACCGCGCGCGTCTGCGAGAAGCCGCACCATGAGCGCGAAAAAAGGTTGATTGCTTCGGGTCAAATAGTAGGTGCGCGTACCGTTCGGTATGTGGCCAAAGCGTTCGATGAGGGATGCAAAATTTTCCACCATATCTTCCACCAAACCGACACGGCCGCTCTCCAGAAGTCCTACCATGGTAAAGTACGAGTCCCAGTAGTAGAGTTCGCGAAAGCGCCCTCCGGGCACCACATAGCGCCGCGGCAGCGGTATGAGGGACCCTTGGTCATGAGTATCGGCCTCACGCGTAAGTGCGGCCCACGTCTCTTCGATATATTCCGCTATGTCATGGCGCATCCCCCGTGGCTCGCGCGGGGTGTGTATGTCCGTCTCTTCAGGAAGGGAGAAATACGTGCGGACAAACTCGCCGATCGAAAAGGAATCCTTCAGCTTTTTTTGTTCCCTGCGATATGCGGCACGAATCGCACGCGGCGTCATGCGTGGTACCGCATCGGCAAAAGACTTATTGTCGAGTGTCACGTGAGAGCGCTGCGCATCGACAAAAAGCTCCCCAAATAGCTCGCGCGGGGAGCGGGGGCGGGCACGCATGCCTATCCTGCGCAAGGTTTGAAGTGTTCGCTGCATATGACGCGTAGTACGGGGTATGACGGATGTGCGGCGCTTCTCATACAGTATAGTATGACTCGATAGCACGTGTCAGAGTGTGGGTACACAGACAGTGTACCTGACGCTGGAAGCACGGCGGGGGTAATGCTATACTGGCAGCGATGCTAGCGGATGAAGCCGACAGACCGTCTCGTGTACGTGCCGCGCGGAGTCGCAGTCCGGGGGTGTCTCGTGCCGTTGTGGGCACGGGGCGGGCGCTGGGCCGAGCGCTCGGGCCCGCATTGCTTGGCGACTTGGCGTACATGGTACTGCATGCGCGCCTTTTTGTGGGGCTCGCGTTCATGGTGGTCGGACTGCTTTCTTTTACGTCAGACTACTACTGCGATGGTGTGGGTACGCGTATGGCAGGGTGCACCCGTCCGGCCACGTATTACTACTACCCATGGTGGGCTGTCTTGCTCATCGTCCTGGGTGCATTTCTCCTTACCTTGTGGCTGCTGCGTGCTCGAGGGGGTGAGCGGGGACGCTAGTGCTTCGCTATCCACTGCGGTGGTCGCCACCTTGCTCATTTCTCGTGCGCGGTATGCGATACTATGCGTATGCGTGCATTTGCACTGTACGGAGCACTGCTCATATGCGCCGCGGCTCTTTTCGTGGCTGTGGGTGTGCTCTATGCGGATGACCCGCCCCTCATCACGAACGTGCAGGTAGCCTCGAGCACCAAGCACAGCGCGGTCATCACCTGGACCACGAACAAAGCCGCCGACTCTTTGGTCAATTTCGGCAAGCAGCCGCACTATGGCGTGTCGCGGAGCCCTGGCGCCACCAAGACTGAACACTCAGTGACGCTCGAGGATCTTGATGCGTCCACGGCATATCATTTTCGCGTTTCGTCTTCGGATGAGCTGGGCAACCAGTCGGTCTCCGGTGACTTCGTATTTTTTACCGGCGGTACCGAGGAGATACCCGACATCAAGCAAGTAAAAACGCCCGACCAGCAGGCGCTCGTAGGGCAGGCGGCCGATATTCTCTCAAAGATCACAGACCCAAATGCCCTCAAGCTCATCCAAAACCAGGTGACCGAAGCGGCGTCCGACCTCCTGCGTGCCCCCGAGGTCATCGGGCAGCCCCGTGTGATGGACATTACATCCACCGAAGCAAAAGTGATCTGGGCCACAAGTCGTGATGCAAACTCCATTGTGGAGTTTGCATCCGAGTATCAATGGAACGGCTCCACCTATGCGCGCACCGAGGCGAAGCTCGACGATGTCACAAAAGATCACGAGGTGCTGCTTACCGGTCTCTCGCCCGCCACTACGTACCACTTTAAGGTGCGCTCGGAGGACGAGTTCGGGCTTTCGGGCGAGAGCGGCGACAGTACGTTTATCACCAAGTCGCCCGTTCCCACACTGACCGACGTACAGATCATTAAGATCGAGGAGAACAGTGCCACGTTTGCGTGGTCCACGGACATTCCCGCAGCGGGTGCCGTCATTTATACGAATACCGCCACAGGCGAGATACGCACTGAAGGAAGCCCCGAGTTTCTTACCACACAGACGGTACGACTCACCAACTTGACGCTCGGCGCTACCTACGTGGCTACGGTAAAGGCCGAGAACGAGCAGGGCGAGTCGTCCGAGTCAGATCCGATCACCTTCAC
The DNA here is from genome assembly GCA_964459635.1 of uncultured Candidatus Saccharibacteria bacterium. GTDB lineage: Bacteria > Patescibacteriota > Minisyncoccia > Phycocordibacterales > UBA12088 > CAYWMQ01. Next base: position 75,981 of record CAYWMQ010000001.1, read on the forward strand.
CACCGTTCGCGACGAAGAACCGCCGATTATTAGCCGTGTGAACAATGAAAGCACGCTCTATCCCGGGGCTGAAACACGTATACAGACCATCATAAGCTGGGCGAGCGACGAGCCGAGCTACTGCGTGCTCGCCTTCAATCAAGGGCTTGCCGTGGCGGATACTGCCACCAAGGTGCCCGCGAACGACCTTCCCATGACCGACCACGTGCGCGTCGTGACCGAGTTTCTGCCTTCCACGGTGTACAAGTTCTGGGTCACCTGTAAGGATCGTACGGGCAACGAAGCGCGGAGCGAAGATTTCGTGCTTTTTACGCCCGAGAAGGAAAAGAGCATCATCGATATCATCCTTGAAAACTTCCAGGGTACCTTCGGCTGGGTGAAGAATATCGGAAAATAGAAAGTATGAAGTAGAACGTAGAAAGTATAGCGGCGTATGAAGAAGTAAGTAGAAAGTATGCCTACGTCCGACACCGTTAAAATTACCCATTTCACGCATTTGGTCGCGTGGAAAAAAGCACACGCCTTAGTCATGGGTGTGTACGCCCTGACGCGCACATGTCCGCGTGACGAACAATTTGGTCTGACAAGTCAAAGTAGACGTGCAGCAGTTTCGATTACGTCAAATATTGCCGAGGGGTTTGGGCGAGTGACTAAGGCAGACAAGGCGCACTTTTATTGGATCGCAAAAGCGTCCCTCGCTGAGTTGCAGAGTCAGCTGTATATCATGCGTGATTTAGGGTATGTGAGTGCCGAAACTACTGAGGCAGCGATGCGCCAAACCGAAGAGGTTGACAGGTTGTTGGCCGGCCTTATTGGTGCAGCGCAATCATATCGCCGGTAATATACGTTCTACCTTCTACTTCATACTTTCTACTTTGCTATGCGCAACATCATTACAACCGAACACGTGGACGTGACCTACAATGCGGGGCAGTCTAATGAGTTCAAGGCGTTGGTGGACGTCAACATTGAGATCGCGGCACGCGAGTACATCATCTTTTTCGGCCCCTCCGGCTGTGGCAAGTCCACACTCCTGTACTCAATTTTCGGGGTGCTTCCACCCACGTCCGGCAAGGTGATAGTGAAGGGTGACTCTATATATGACTTCGACGCAAAAGAATTTGTAAACTACCAGCGCAAGACGATGGGCATCATGTATCAGTCTTTCAACCTTATCCCGTCCTTGACCGTACTCGACAACGTGCAACTTCCTCTCATTTTTGCAGGCTTGCCGCCTACCGTGCGCGAGCGTCGGGCCACCGAGCTATTGGACCGATTTGGTATTGCGCACGTAGCCCACAAGCGGCCTGCTCTCCTTTCGGGCGGTCAGCAGCAGCGCGTTTCCGTGGCGCGCAGCCTCGTCAATGACCCGGAAATACTCATTGCCGACGAGCCCGTGGGTAACCTCGACGCCGTGTCCGCCGAAGCCGTTATGAATACGCTGGACGAGATCAACAGGAACGACAAGAAGACCGTGCTCCTCGTCACGCACGACGCCAAATACCTCCCGTACGCGCACCGCGTGCTGTACCTCGACTACGGCAAGGTGGACCGCATCGTCATAAACCCGGAAAAGCGCCAGATAAAAAAGGTGCGGCCCGGAGAAACGATAGTGACGGAGATAGAGCAGCTTGCGCGCATTTATCCTTACGATTCGCCGGAGCAGCTGCGCGTGAAAAGCCTTATTAATTTCCTCACACAAAATCTCTCTTTCGATCAAATCGTACGGTTGGAAAAGATGACCCAGCACGTGATAGAGGGTGTGCTTTCCGAGGCTCAGTTCCGGGCTATCCTTGTGGCAGACTACGAGCAGGGTGGGTGCGGTATTAAGCCCGCACAAGCAGATGAGATGACAAAACGCATGTATCGAGTACTCTCACAGTCTCACGATATCGTGCGGTTCCGCCGTGCCGGCCAAGCACAGGCGCGCTTTGACATGGAGCGGCTTGAGCTCATCAAACGTGTGCAAGGCTACGTGCTCGCGGAGTACGGCGTGGAGCCCGATTCGCAGCGTTTGGAGCGCGTGACAAAAATGATAACGTCGCGCGTGTACGGCTATATCATGCGTGAGGAGTTCCATAGACAGCTACGCCTGCCCGAAGAAGATGGTGGAGGCGGTTTTGACATATACATAGCGGCTGACCTATCGCGCTACCTTGAGAAGCTCATCGCTCAAGGTGTATCGCACTTCTCGCAACACCAGGAGGCCAAGCCCGACGCCACCAACATACACGCGCAGCAAGCGAAGAAGTTTGAGGAGATGGACAAGGGTATATTGGGTAAGTTGGCAGGTATGCTGCATCACAAAAAAAAGTAGAACGCTCGTGACGCGGCAAAAGATAGCTCATAAGTCAAAAGTCAAAATGCAAAAGTCAAAAGTACAAGTAAAAAGTGAAAAAGGAGACATGCCACCGTGCGTACACGTATTGATTGCGTGGCCGTATCAACTGTTGCATTTTGAATTGTACTTTTGACTTTTGCATTTTAACTTTTGACATTCTGTTATGCGCATCCAAGACGTCGCCAAACTCTCCACCCGTATGTTCAAAACGAACCCGGCTCGTACCTGGCTCACCATTTTGGGTATGGGAGTCGGTACCGGCGCGGTCGTGACGCTCGTGGGCCTGGGCTTCGGTCTCCAGAACATCATCCTGGAGCAGATAGTCTTCGGGGAAACGCTCCTTTCGCTCAGCGTCACAAATCCTCCGGCACGGTCCGTCATGCTGAACCCTCAGACCGTCCAGGAGATCCGAAGTATCGACCATGTGCGTGATGTGGCGCCTCTCGCGAGCTTTGCCGCCCTCGTCACCTACGAGGGGCTCACCGGCAACACCTTCCTCCAGGGCGCCAATCCCAACTATTTCAGGTTTACCGGTGCAAAGGAGGTGGCGGGGCGCTTGTTTGACGACAAAACGATGAGCGAGGACCGCAACAACGTCATCATCTCTACAGGCTTGCTCAAGCTTTTCGGCGAAGAAGACCCTGCCGCCGCCATAGGCAAGCAGCTCTCCTTCCGAGTGTTCGTCCCGCGCGAAAACAGTACGGAGACGGTCGAGACGGAGCTCCGAAAGAGGTATACCGTGGTGGGGGTCACGAACGATGAGACGAAACCGACCGCGGTCGTGCTCTTGGACGAGCTTGCAAGTCAAATACAGGTCACCCAGTACGAGCAGGCGCAGGTGCGCGTGGACGCCAGCGAGTGGCTCGACGGTGCCACGGCAGCCATTATAGAACGAGGGTTCGGCGTGACGGCGCTCAGTAAAGTGGTCGACCAAGCCAACAAGATCTTCCAGGGCATCCAGGCGGTGCTCGCGGTCTTCGGCGGTATCGCGCTCGTGGTGTCCGCTATCGGCATGTTCAACACCATGACCGTTACGCTCCTTGAGCGCACGGGTGAAATAGGCATCATGCGTACGCTCGGTGCTTCTTCCAATGACATCAAAATACTTTTCGTGTCAGAGGCTGTCATTGTGGGCTTTCTCGGAGGTATCGTGGGTATTTCAATAGGCGTAGGCATAGGTTTCAGCCTCAACACCATGGTAAACGTAGCCGCAACAAACTTCGGCGGTAAAGCGGTGCACTTGTTCGCATACCCCATGACATTCCTGCTCTTTATCGCCGCCTTTTCCGCTATCGTGGGCTTCCTTACAGGTGTATTTCCGGCCCGCCGCGCCGCTCAGCTGAATCCATTGGACGCTATACGGTACAAGTAAACCGGGTGCGACGAGTAGGCGAGGCGCGAGTTACGAGTGCGCTTCGCGCACGAGTCGTACGTCACGCTACTCGTAACCCGCCCACTCGCGTCTCGCCCACTTACCACGTTATCCCTAGCTAAAACATCCTCTCGCCCCTTGTTCGCGGTACAATACACCTGATGAGCAAAAGAACCAAACTAGTGATCGGCGTTGTTGCACTGCTTCTGGCAGGCGGCACGTATATCGGTTTTGTAGAAGGCGTACCGCTTCGCCCCGCAGGCTGGGATGCCAAAAAGGATGAGGAGCTAAAAAAGCAGCCACCCGGCCCGCTCCCCGGTCAAGGCGTCACGCAAAGCGAGCGGGAAAAGAAGCCCGAACCGAAGTCATACACGGAGATTGCTTCTACATCCCAGTCGGGCAAGGTGAGCGAGAAGCTCACGGTGGACAATACCCTCGTGCCGGTGCAGTTTTGCGACAAAACCTTCAAAACCAGGCAGGTCTTCATTGACGGCGTGGACGTGGTCCAGCGGATAGCTGAGTTGGCGACGAAGGGGAAGATGCCAAAAAGTCCACTTGGCTACGATGAGTCGGCTATGACTTGTAAGAACATGGGCGGCACACGGCAAGGATACCTTGATGTTGCAGATGTAAAGGAGTTTAGTGAAGGGCAGCCACGACGCGATGGTTACTATGTGCGTATCGCAAGCTCCTTGTATGTTGTGTACGAAGATAGCGGAGAGATTTACCTCTCCTCCGCATACGACGGCGAACTTATAGGCCCCCTCGGCACCCTTAAGTAACATGCGGCCATTCCTTGGATTTGTAGCGATACTCCTGCTCTCCGCGCCGGCATTTGCAGACGCCGCGCTGATCACGCGCACGCAACCCTTGTTAGTGCAGGACATGGACACGTATTTCGGCAGCACCTATAACGGCGGCGCAGCTCAAAGCGACGGATGGCTGTATGTGGGCGGGCAGGGCAATGAGTATGATTCGCTCATGCGTTTCAACCTGAGCGGCCTTCCGCTCACCGCTACGAATGCATACATATGGCTCTACTCAAATGCTGTGTTCGGTAGCTCGTTACCGACCAAGATGACGCTCTACCGCAACACATCGCAGTGGCACACGAACGTCGTCTCATGGAGCCAGCAGCCTTCCAGCGCGATCGTGGGCACGCTGAACGCCCCTGCCAAGAATGCATGGTATTACATTGACGTGACCTCACTCTACAATAGCTGGCGAGGGGGCAATCCGATAAACGCGAATTACGGTATTAAGCTGAAGCCTGTTTCCAAGATCAATCACTTCAACCTCTTCCGCAGTTCTGGCAATCTTTCCGGTGGTTTGCCTGCGTTGGACGTGTACTACACACCGCAGGAGAATGACAGCATCATCAAGCATAAGTGGCCGCTCTCGACGCCTAGTTATGCAGATAGGACAGAAAAGCATGCATTCGGTGAAAACTGGGCTACAGGTGCGACCTGCACAGACTCGAATGGAGTCACGCTGCCGAAGCTGCATAACGGCACCGATTTCGCAGCACAGGCAGGCATCTCAGTGTATGCGGCAGAGGACGGTGTATTGAAGGAGGTGATAACTCGGGAACCATGGGCATCAAACATTGTCATGGAACACACTAGTCCATCCGGTGGCAAATACACAACCGTCTACTGGCACGTTAATCCGGTTACTGATGTGAATTCGGCTAATTACGGGCGCTTTTATCCAAAGGGCATGAAAGTTGGCACGATAGCTACTCTCTCGACTGGTACGCATTTCCATGTCGGCATGCGCATGGGCGCTTATGTCGCGGGCGTATCGGGAACGGGCTCACTCCCACAAACTACTTGTGGCGGTTATCCTGCGTTCCCAGCAGGCTTCATAAATCCGAACGATCCAAGCAACATAATTTTCAACTAATTAGCAGTAACCGCACAGCAACGCGTATGTCCGCAAAACTACTACACTATCGCAATGAGGCAGGGAAGGTGACAGTGGCCGTGCTGCTGTCGCTGTTCGTTGTTGCCGGGCTGATCTCCCTCTTCGACGTGCGTGGCGTGAGCCACACTCAGAGCGCCGTTGCGACATCCACGGCCACCACGAGCGTTACCGTACTGAACACGCCTCCTGCGTGGACGGTATCTGCACGTGAGCAAGCCGCTTCGGCCACGAGCACTCCCACCAACTCCGGTAGTGCCGTTACGTGGACAGCCACAGGCTCCGACAGCAACGGCGAAAACTACTATTTCCTTGTGTGCAAAGCCAGCTCCACCCCCACGCCCACCGCAGGCGGTGCCCCGGTGTGCGGCGGTGGCAGTGCAAACCAGTGGGTCGTGTCAGGCTCTATCGTAAGCGGTAACGCTGCAGTGGTCAGCACCACCACCGCGGACGCATGGAGCGAAAAGAATGACTGGTTTGGGTACATATGCGATGCAAATGCAGGCAACCCTCGCTGTAATGCAACAATGTACAACGGTACACACGAAGCCGGTAACGCAAGTGCCACGTCGTCTCCGTTTGTGGTAAATCATCGGCCCACCTTTACCGCCTTCATAGACAACAGCCCCACGCTTCCCGGCGCAAAGGTCACATGGTATTCCACCTCCACCGACCCGGACACGCTTCGCGGCACGGATCAAGTACGCCTCTTCGTATGTAAGGCGGCGGATTTCGTAGCGGCCACGCCCGCGTGCGGAGCGGGTGGTGAATGGTCAAGCTCTACATTGAGTAATGCAGATCCGTATGCAAGTACAACCATTACCATTCCAACACAGGACAAGAACTTTTCAGCCTACGGGTATGTAGTGGACCAGTTCAACCACCCTGCGGTGGGTGGTAGTCAAGGCACTGACTCAACGCTTACCGTAGCCAATGCTGCCCCGTACGTTTCTTCTTCGACTATTCGTGTGTATGACGTGTTTGGCTCCACCACCGCAGACACCAACCTCAGTCTTACGGTGGAGGAAGGTCAGACGTCCAACTACGTTATTCAGTTTGATGTCAACGATGACAATAGTTGTAGGGCTGACGGGGGAGGTAATGAGATCGCAGATGTTGACGTAAACGTGTATCGCTCGGGTATCGGAATGCTTGGATGCGATGCGTTGGGAGAGTACAACGTAAACAACTGCTACACCGACAGGAGCCCTCTCTTCGCACCTACGTGCTATCAGGTGCCCGGCGACAGCTGTACCGCTAATGATGCGGTAGTGACGTGGGAGTGCACGTTCCCGCTCTGGTATACGGCAGATCCCACAGATGGTGGTAGCCAGTATGCAGCGGAGGACTGGCGCGCAAGTGCGCGAGGCACTGATGATGATGCAGCAACGGGAGTCTATAGCGCGGACGACCGTGTTGTGGATGCCGGAGGCACGTCACAGATACTCCAGTTCCTCTCGTTCCGTGCGACGGGCAGCCCTATAGCCTACGGCTCATGGGAGCCCGGGCAAGGTAATCCTACGCATACCGCCACGACTACACTGTATGCTACAGGAAATACCGGCCTAAATCAGTACCTTTCCGGAGACGCGATGTGTACGCAGTACCCGGCCGCCTGCAGCGGTAATGCCACCTCAACTATCTACGTACCGTACCAGCACTATTCGCTTACTAGTGGTGCGCTGTATGCGGCGGGTACAGAGCTCTCCACAAGTACTACACCTACGCTTGTAGATGTGGTGATACCAAAGACCACAGCTACAAGTACGCCTACAAATGATGACACGTACTGGGCAATATTCGTGCCATCGACCATTACCTACGCCGGTGACTACTTGGGACGCAACTACATAGATGCAGTGGTGGCGCCGAGCGGCGAATGGTAGTGGATAGTTTAGAGTATACAGTTTAGAGTTTGGAGCGAGCCCGCGTATGCGGGCTTGTGTGTGCCCACGCTTGCCCACGCGCCTTGCTGGATACTGGCGGGCAGGCAAGGACGCATACCTTGGTCGCGATTTGGTGACTGTGAGCATTTACTTGGCATAGCGTGGCAGTCCAATGAACAATAGAGTGGCAGCACCTTCGAAACTGCTTACATTACCTCAACATCTCTCAAACTTGACGTATTGCGAGGAGCGCTACGAAGTGAAGTGACGCCTGCCCGGCTACGTCATCCAGGCGGGCGGCAGTCCAGGCGTACCGGGCGAAAATGGCTACAAATCTGGTTTGCCCGTACCGAACGTACTGTTCGGTACGGGCGTCTTCGTATGGACAACGAGGGGTGTGAGCAGTTACGCACCTTCTACTTGCTACCTTCTACGTTCTGCTCCGGATTTAAGTTGTCTACAGCTTGAGGTATCTTTTTTCCTTGTTTCTGGCTACAATCAAACTACGGATGTGACGCCGGGACAAAAAACACTGTGAAAGAAGCGAGGCATGTATCATCCATGGGCGCACGGCTGCTCGTAAGCGTGGCCTTGTTCATGGTGCTGGCCTCTTTGCCGGGGCGTGTGTTTGCCGGCTTCGGCATTACGCCCCCCTATGTGCGCAGCGACAGGCTCACCCAAGGTTCCACCTTTACACAAGAGATCATCATTGTACGGGGGGATCCGGCAGAGGACCTGAAGGCCGAGGTTACGATAAACGTGCCCGGCGTAGATGGCTGGTTTTCCATAGACAAAGGCAACGAGTTTCTGCTTCCGGCAGGTGCCAAGCAGGTGCCTATGAACGTAACGGTGCGCGTACCGCGAGATGCGCCGTATGAGCGCCACCAGGGCACGATACGCATACGCACCACGTCGCCAAACCCGGCATCGGGCGTATCCATAGCGCTCGGTGCGCAGCTCGACGTGGACATACGAGTGGTGGACGAAATACGCGACTTTGAAGTGCGGCGTGTGCAGCTCTCTGAGGCGGAGGAGCCGCGACGTATCGCTTGGCTGGAATTTCCCGGCAAGATGGCCTTTACGATGGGTATCGAAAACACAGGTAACGCACCCGTCGCACCTTCAAAGGTCCAGTTCGATATATACGACAGGCGAGGCAATGTAGTGCTTGAAACCACCTACAACACGAACGCCATAGACGAAGTTGCGCCTTTTGCCGTGGAAGACGTCACAGCCTACTTGCCCACACGCTTGCCGCCCGGTGCGTATCTCGTCAAGTATTCCATCTTCAGGTACGAGGACGACATCAAGCGTACGGGTGAGCTTACTCTCTCCGTGTTGCCAAAGGGCACACTTACCGCATACGCGGGGTATGGTCTGGATGGTCTCTCTATGCGAGACAAGCTCTCGCTCATCATCCCGGCCGCGCTTGTCGTTTTGCTATTGATCGCACTCGTGCTTTTCATTGCACGGCGTGGGCGCAAGCGCACACGCAGGCACAGGCGGTCGCATGATGAAAGTGGGAGAGACGGGGAAGGGCGTGAGCCACCTCATCACGAGCGCACAGCCGCGCGCGCACGATCCCCCGCACACGGTGTGGTAGATCTCTCCGGCGGTAGGCGTGCACGGTAGTATGCGTATGCTTCTGCACAGGTATACTCCGCCCGTAGCACTCGCGGCGGCCACCGCAACTGCTGCGTGTATGATACTTTTTGCGCTTGGAGCTCCGGCGCCTACTTCCTACGCCGCACCGTACCAGGCTACCACCACCGTGTCGCTCACGGTCTGCGGTGACGGGCTCGTGACCGGTCTTGAAGTGTGCGATGACAGTACCAATACCGGCGCCTATGGCGTATCCATACTCACGCGCCACTGCAATCCGCTCTGCAACGCGTACGGTCCCTACTGCGGTGATGGCATCATACAGCCGTTCTATGGAGAAGCGTGTGACGACAGCAACAACACGGTGGGTGACCTTTGCGATGCGGTGTGCCAGAACGAAACACCACCTGTTACTGAGGGAGGCGGAGGCGGAGGCGGAAGTTCGGGAGGTGGCGGCGGCAAGGGATCGGGCAATAACGCCATTCCCGGCGCATCCACCGAAGGCAACATTCCTTTTGTTGGTGACACAGAGGTGCTTATACGCGGCAAAGCCTACCCCGGCGCCACCATTACCGTGCTGCGTGACGGGGCAGTGGAGCGCGTGGTGGAAGCAGCCTCGGACGCCACCTTCAGCCTAACTCTGAGCGATGTCACTCCCGGCACAGCCACGTTTGGTTTTTGGGCGCTTGACCGCGCAAGCAGGAGGAGCATCACCTACGCGAGCACGTTTCAGGTGATAGAGAACGCTGTGACGACGCTGAACGGCATCCTTGTGCCGCCTACTATCGCCGCCACGCCGGAGCGTGTCGCACCGGGTGCGGATATCACATTCAGCGGGTCCGCGGTGCCGCGCGCCGCACTTACGCTCGAAATAAACGAGCGTGCCTTTACCGAAGAGGCGCTTGCCGCCACAGACGGTTCGTGGCAGATAGTGTTCAATACCAGTACTGTTACGCCACAGACCACGCACCGTGCACGAGCGAACTTCATAGACCCCGCAAATACGGCGGTAAAGAGCGGATACAGCCAGGTACTCAACTTCTATGTGGGTACGGGCAACCCGGCGCAGGGCGGGGGCACCGCGGATCTTAATGGAGATGGCTCCGTCAACCTGGTGGACTTTTCCATCCTCCTTTTCAACTGGAACACGGCCAGCATAGTGGCCGACATCAACAAAGACGGCACGGTCTCGCTGCCTGACTTTTCCATTATGCTGTTTAATTGGACAGGGTAGCGAAGTGCCGAGTACCGAGTATCGAGGCGCGAGTAGTGAAATGCTCGATACTCGCGCCGCTACCCGGTCCCACACCCTTTCACCTCTAACCTTTCGCATACGGCTATCCACTTGCCGCTAACGACTCGCCACATAAACCCCGTACTCCGCGGTATACTACACGTATCTATGGCGCGCTACCTACACGGCTTGGGCTTTCTGCTTGCATGGGTGCTTGCGTTCCACGCGCACGCGGCTACCCTCATGCTTGACACCTTGCCGGACCAGCACGCGCTCGATACCTTTTACCTGCCCGTGCGCGTCACTGTCGGACCCGAAGAGTGCATAAACGCTGTTTCCGTGGACATTGAGTATCCCGTTACGGAGTTGCGGGTCGTGGATGTAAGTGTTAAAGATTCGATACTGTCCCTATGGGCCGAGCCGCCGGAAGTGTCCGCAAAGGACGGCCGTGTGCACTTTGCGGGAGGGCTCGCCGGAGGGTACTGCGGCCGCATACAGGGCGATCCCGGCAAGTCTGATATTCTCGCGCAGCTCGTACTGACGGGCACGCTGAAGCCTGAGGCCACGAGCACGCAGCGTGCGGCCGACGTGCGCATCCTCGACACATCGCGTGTCTATATGCACGATGGTCGTGGCACCGAAGCAGAGCTCTCGGTAGGGACGTCGCGCATCATCCTGAGTGCGGGCACCTCCACACCCAACGACACGTGGATCGCAGACGTGCGCAGTGATACGATAGCACCCGAGCTTTTTGAGGTCACGCTCGCGCGTAGCCCAGCGGCGGCGGACAACAGGTGGTTTATCGCCTTTACCACGACGGACAAACAAAGCGGACTCGACCACTACGAAGTGCTTGAAACAGACCCGGATCGCTTCGGACTCTTGTCGTGGCTTCCGCGCGAGAGTCATTGGATCGAGGCACAGAGCCCGTACGTACTGCGCGATCAGAAGCTCACGTCCAAGATACTGGTGAAAGCGGTGGACAAGAACGGCAACGAGCGCGTAGTGGAGTACACACCCCCTCAGTCCTCGCTTGGCCGCATCATAGACTGGTCGCTCCTTGCATTCGCGGCGCTTGCGCTTGCCGGTGCGCTCGCGTTTGTGGCGGTGCGCATCATTGCGCTCAGCAGGCGAGCCGCACGAGCTCGCCGCACGGAAGGCTCCGACATACCGTATGAATAAAGTGCTCCCCATGGTGTCGGCTGTGGCTGCGCTATTCGCTGCGCTCCCGCTCGGTGCATCGGCCGCATCGCTTGCGCTCACGCCTGATACCGGCGTGTTTCCCGTGGGAGAGCCTTTCACGGTGGCGGTGCGCCTCAACACGGACGGTATCGCGGTGGCTACGGCGGACGCGGTCATTGAGTATGATCCCGCTGATCTGGCGTTTGACTCCTACAGTGCGGAAGGCTCCGTATTCAGCTCTATCATCACAGAACCGGAGCCCGCCGCTCCCGGGCGCGTGCGCGTCTCAGGCGTCGTGGCCAACAATAGAGCACCATACCAAGGCACGGATGGTTTTTTTGTGGCGTTACGTTTTCGCCCCTTGCGATCGGTGGCGACTGAGGTGCGCTTCAGGGAAGGGGCGGCAACACCGCTCGTTGCAGCAGCGGCTGCTGCTGCGTCCAATATCCTCACCGAGCTTAAGGCCGCCACGTATACGCTCGTACCAAAAGAGACGCGCGCGGCGCTTGTCACGCCCGTAGCGTACGCAGCCCCGGAGGGAGGTGGAGGGATCGCGATCACGCCGTTGCCCGCGCCCGAAGATGAATGGTATGCCACCACGTCCGTGACCCTCACGTGGACGCTTCCGGAGAATGTGAGCGCCATGAGAACGGGCGTCTCACGCAACCCGACCGACGCACCCACCAAGCTCCACAAATCCGCGCTCTCGTCATTCACGGTAGACGGACTCACTGAAGGCACACAGTACTTCCACCTCGCGTTCGAAATAAACGGCTCATGGGGAGAAGCGACCCACTACCCGCTCAAGGTGGATCTCACCACACCGGAGTACGTCATTATAGAGCCCGCCGAGCGCGACAACGCCGACCCGCGCGCCGCGTTCCTCGTTCAGGCCGCAGATGTTCCGAGCGGTATACGCAGGTACGAAGTGTCTTTCGATGGCGAGCCGCTTGAGCCGTGGACCCGGCCCGAAGATGGCAAGCTGCGCACCGAGGGGCTTCTGCCGGGCGAACATAGCGTCTTGGTCAAAGCGGTGGACCGAGCGGGAAACAGCACCTCATCCCAGCTCGCGTTTACCGTGCAGGCCATAGAGCCGCCCACGCTTGTCTCCATAGACGACCGTGTGCTGGTGGGGAACAGTATCACACTGCGCGGCCAGTCCGTACCCCGCGCAAAGGTGACGCTCTTTGTCTCCCACAACGGAGGTGAAGCGGTGGAGCACAGTATCACGAGTGACGACGCGGGCGCTTTTTCCGCCACGGCCGTCGAAGCAGCACGTGCGGGAAAGTATACCGTATGGTTTCAGGCGATAGACGAGCGCGGTGCCACGAGCCCGCTCTCGGTGAAGCGCAGCGTAGACGTGTCGCAGCCGTATATCATGCTCTTCGGCAACATGGCGGTTACGTACCTTTCCGTCATTGTACCCCTTGTGGCGCTCATACTCCTTCTGGTACTCGTGCTGTGGTTGGGATATGTAGGTATCATGCACTACAGGGCATGTGTGCGCTTTGAGACAAACGATGCGTATCAGGCTGTCCGCGAAGAGTTCGGACTCTTGCGTGAAGATCTTTTGCGCCAAATAGGTATGTTGGAAAAGGCCAAGCAGGACAGGGCGCTCACGCGCGAAGAAATGCGGATATTCCGAGACCTTACGCGCAGGCTTGATGCGATGGAAACACATATAGCAAACGAGATAGAAGACATAGAGAAAGTACAGGAGCCGGCCCGGCCGCCCGCCGCACCGCGCGCGCCTCGCGAGCCAAAAGCCCCTTCACCCTTTACGGTAAAGATAGAGCGCGGAGCATAAGGGCACACGCCACGGCTAATGCTTGCATACGTTACGTGCAATCAGGCTTCCGTCTTTGCGAGCGAAGCGAAGCAATCCAGGAGTATAGTGATGGTATGCCGGAGAAAGTCCCATGCGTGTATATCCTTACAAACGCACGCAACGGAACGCTGTATACCGGCGTAACATCTGATCTGACAAAGCGATTACAGGAACACCGCTTAGAATCCGTAGACGGATTTACAAAGAAATACCACGTCCATACGTTGGTGTACTATGAGGTATGCGAAACAATGTATGACGCGATTGCACGTGAAAAGCTAATCAAAGGTGGGTCTCGAAAGAAGAAGCTCACGCTTATTGAGAGAATGAATCCGACGTGGCGTGATCTCTCGAACCTATTGTAACTATACCCATGGATTGCTTCGCTTCGCTCGCAAAGACGACAAGCTGCTCGTTCAAGCGAGGAGAGCCTATGTGCATTTGTACATATACAGGAGTTTGAAATTGCTCACCTGCCGTGGGAATACCTCTGGATTGTCCGTCCGAACGAATGCGTGCTCAGTTGGGCGGGCTTCGCTTTGGCGCCTCCCTGCGTCACCGCCTCGGAGCATAGGCAAAGACAGTACATCTGCGACGATGCACAGCTGCGCTTTGTGCTTGATTCAGACACGGTGCAGCGTAAAGGATGCGTGCGTCCCTAGAAAAGCAGGGCAAAGCTGCCAAGGCGTGAATCATCCGCCATGGTGTTTATGATGATGGCAACATCGGTGAGTGATATCTTGCCGTCGTGGTTGAGGTCATACTTAGCTTCGTACGTTCTGAATACGCGGCCTGAGACGATCCCAAAGTCAAAGAGGTTCACCACCCGGTCGCCGTTCACGTCGGGGCTCGGGCGCTCTGCGGTACGCACGATGAGCGTGAGCGGAGCGCTGCTGACCGAGAGAGGTGTGCCACGGCCATCGTGCGCGAGGAGTGTGGCATCCGCTATGCCCACGGTGTACCGGCCCGGCTCGGACGCCACGACGTGCACGCGCAAAGCCACCGCACTTCCGACGAGGCCGCCCTCGGCGAGCGTACCGCCCGCGAAAGGTACTTTGTGCGCCTCCACTTGGGGTGGTGTTTGCCACAGGTCTATCACGGACTGATCGGTTTCCACCGCGACAACGCTCACGGAAGGGTGCGCGGAGACAAACGTACCCGCGATGGTGTTTATGGGCTCGTCCGCGGTCACCACAATGTCAAGCGGGACATCCTCACCCGCGGCTATGAAGCGCGTGCTTTCCGGTACGAGCGACACGTACTCCGGCGTGCGCACCACCGAAAGCGATGACGCGAGCAAGACAGCGATAGGCACTCCCATGACTATCTCGTACTTATGGCGACGCAGGTGGTGTCGGACCATGGCAAACATTTGTACTTCCCAGTATACGACACTCTCGTATGGGAGGTGCACGCATGCTGTAGACAACTCAAGCGCATTCAGTACGTAAAGAAGTACAATAAGTGCATGAACAAGCTCCTCACCATTCTCATACTTGTGGCGGCGCTCGGTGCCGCGTGGCTGTATCTTTCGGGCGGCTCGCTGCCCACATTTGACCTTGCGCCTGAGGTTACAGACACTACCGCGGAGCAAGAGCGTGTGACGCTCTACTACTACTCACGTGCCCGGGATACGGACGAGCGTGGGACGCAGCTTTGTTCAAAGAGAGGGCTCGTACCGGTAGCGCGTGCGGTGCCGAAGGGTGCCACGCTGGAGGATGTACTCAGGTTGCTGCTTGCCGGCGAGCGCACCGATGCGGAGCTCGCAGGCGGTGTCGAGGTCAATTTCCCCCTTGTGGGCTTTCGGCTTGTGCGCGTAGAGCAGGAGGGCCGCAAAGCGATCCTCACCTTCGAAGACTCGCTTGGCAAAACGAGCGGTAGTGCATGCCGCGCAGCGATACTCTGGGCGCAGATAGAAGCGACGGCGCTGGCATACCCCGGTGTGCTTTCGGTCGAGTTCCGCCCGGAGACGCTGTTTCAGCCGTAACGAGTAACGAGTAACGAGTGGGCGAGGCGCGAGTGAAGGAATACTCGGTACTCGCGCCTCGTTACTCGTTACTACAGCATCTCGCGGGGAAGATAAAGTTTCTGATACACATGAAGCACAATAGAACACAGACAATAGGCAGTTATATTGACGAAGCTGTATACGGTGCCAATGACGGCATTGTGACCACCTTTGCGGTCGTGGCAGGCGCTGCGGGCGCAAGCCTCGGGCACAACGCCATCATCGTGATGGGCCTTGCGAATCTCATAGCGGACGGCTTCTCCATGGGCGCGTCGAGCCTGCTCTCGATACGCACGGAGGCGGACGTGGCACGTGCGGGCGGGCACCGCGTGAGTCGCGACATGCGCAGGGCGGGCAAGCGCTCGCTCGTCACATTTGTTGGCTTTGTGAGTGCGGGCATGCTGCCCTTGGTCCCATTCCTTTTCAGCGTAGCACCTGGCACGGAGTTTCGCGTGTCGGCCACTGCAGCAGGCGTGTCGTTTTTTGTGGTCGGCGGCATGCGCTCACTCGTCACCCGCCGCTCGTTTGTGCGAAGCGGTCTGGAGATGCTCATACTGGGCGGCACCGCCGCTTCACTCGCGTACGCCACGGGCTGGATGATACAAGCGTGGGTACTGTAAAAAGAAAAGAGTAAAGAGAGAAGAGAAAGAAGAGGATAGCTGGACATGTTGATAGTCGGGATATAGATTAGCACATGCATTTGCACGGCATGGCAAGGCTTCGTATACTGGGAATATATGACTGCAAGCACGTACGATAACAAAGATATGGAACAGTTAGCTGGTGCTATCGAGGACCTCGCGGGCATGGTCGCACGTGAGCTTGCTGAGTTCCGGAAAGAAGTTGATGAGCGCTTTGACGCCGTGGATGCAAGGTTTGACGCGGTGGACAAGCGTTTTGATGCGGCAGATGCACGCTTTGATGCGATTGATGGGCGATTCAATGAAGTAGATACGCAACTTGCCGAGATGCGTGTCGAAATCCGACAGATTCGCGAACGACTGCACTCACTTGAGGAAAAGCATATTCCGCTTGCAGAGCAAGACGAGCTATGGCAACGCATCCGTCGTATTGAGGATAAGCTTGGCCTACCTCACGAGCTAAAGGTGGCCTAGGCACAACCAACGCAAAACCGTACACCCGAGATACAAAAAGGACACGAGGATATCAGGACTTGGGTACTGAAAACCAAAAAATCGAGATGCTGGACTGTTGGAAAACGTGATACACATGCGCTGTTACGTAGCATGTTACGTAACAGGCTACGTAACAGCGCTCGCCACCGCCTCCCTGAGCAAAGGGCCTGGGGGCTCTGGGTGACGTTGAGAATGTGGAGCAACGCTACGTTCTCAAATAAAATCCCATAACTCAAAATTACAAGTTAAAATTCAACATCGACTTCGCGTTCGTCATTGCGAGCGAAGCGCGGCAATCCAGCATCGCGCGGCAGCTACCCCACAGTGTTCGTATGAGAGCTATGGCCAGCCCCCTTCGCCCCTCTGCCCGCATCGTTGCGGATGGGTAGGCGAAGGCTACGGCGGGACACGGTGAGAATGGGGAAGAGCGCGTATGCGGAGTCCGTATGCGAATGGGGGATGACGGCACCACCTCGCGAAAAGGCCCCGTTTGGGCTAGAGTTGGGGCATTATGGCGTACATTTTTCTCGACGAGAGTGGTGATCTGGGATTTGGAAAGGCATCAAGCCGATGGTTTCTTTTTACCGTTGCGATCGTGTCGGAGCCGCGCTCCCTTGAAAGGGTAGTCAGGAAAATCTGGAGGCCACTCAAGAAAAAACATAAAAAGCTGGGCGAGATGCACGCATACCACGCGGACGACAGTACACGAACAAGAATGCTTCAGCGGCTTAACGAACTCGATGACTTGAAGGTGCTGACAGTCGTTCTGAATAAGCAAAAGGTATACGTGGACCTGCGCAATCAGAAAAATTTGCTGTACAACTATACGGCCAATATTTTACTCGACCGCTTGCACTCAAGCGGGCTCATAAAAAAAGGAGAGGTTCTTGAGCTGTATATCGACCGCAAAGACACGAAGAAGCGCCTGAGAGAAAACTTCATAGAATACCTACGTGAAGCCATGACAGCTCGGCGGCAAGGCTCGTTTACTGTTGCGTTGCATTCGTCTCATGAAAATAAGTCTCTGCAAGCGGTTGACTTTATGTCATGGGCAATCTTCAGGAAATACGAGCGGGGCGACTATGAGTATTATGAGCGTATCAAGAACAAGATCGTGGATGAGCGCTTACTCTTCCCCTAAAAATAAGAAAGCCCCTCGCTTTAACGGGGCGCCATTCGGTACCCCAACGCGAGAGGTCTTACTTCTTATACACATAGTATATATTGTCAAGGATGAATTGTCAATGAGTCGCACCAGCGACGCTGTGGATTGTATAGCCTTCTTGTGAGAGCCAGCATAGCGCAACCGCCCTCGGTGCAGAACGGCTCTGCTTTAATTCAGGCGAGGTTAGAGGTTGTAGGTTACAGTTTATAGTCCTACGCACCAAGCCACACATCCGCCGCCCGTGCAAAACGGCGCGGTTTGGACTGAGGAGCCGGTTTGGGAATGCGTATGGGTATGGGGGCGAAAATACGCTTCCGCCTTCGCTTAAGCTACGACAGGACCAGTGCGGAGTATGTATATGAATACAGCATTCTTCGCATACTACACCTCGCCTACGCCCTCGTTTTGGGCTATAGTTATAACGTTCGTACCAAACATGGCAGGGTCAAAAACCATACATATTTCTCAAAAGGATGTAGCTGATGAGGGTATGACAGCTGCCGATCTGTTGGCTAGTGCTGCACGCGTTGGGTATAGACGTGGGCCAAAGATAGAAGCATCGGATCCTGCAACAAGGGTAAAACAAACGCTTGTTGAAAAAATAAACGCATCTCTCTGGTGGCATGTTCCCCCTTCCGACCCGAATGCATACAAAAAGCGAGGGAAGTTTTTGGCGTCAACGTACAATCAGGCTGCATTTTATGGCAAACCGGATAATGTCCCAGAAAGGGTAGCAGTATCGAATCCACTTTGGGGTTTTTCAGAGAAAGATATTTTGAAAGCACTTTTCCCAGAAAGGTACGAATCTTTATTTCGATCTGTAGAAACGGATGATGTGGGTTGGTATAGCAAACGTATAGATCTTGATGCGAAAATGTACCGAAAGGCAAAATCGCTGGGTTATGACGCGATAGTCTTGCTCGCGTCAGGCGCGCAGAGAGATCTTGAGTTGAACAGAAAGCCTCGTTCGATCGAGTTGAACCTTTGTTTTTGATATGACACAAGGACAAACGATTTCAGAAATTGCAGCCACGTTCGACATAAATAAAATTTATGCCCGACAGCTTTTTCATGCTTCAAGCAAGATAAACACGTTTGAAAGTATTGCAAAAATCATTGATGAGAAACCAAAACCATTTGTAAAATGGGTGGGTGGAAAGCGACAGCTCCTCCGGCAGTTTCGCGAACTGGGTTTGTATCCACCGGAAGAGTTTGACCCTATCAGAAACACCTATTTCGAGCCCTTTGTCGGTGGAGGAGCAGTGTTTTTTGATCTTCTACCTAAGAACGCGGTGCTATCTGACCTCAACGTTGAACTGGTTACCACCTATAATGTCATTAAGAACGACGTGGAGACACTCATCAAATCGTTGAAACAGCACAGATACGCAAAAGAGTACTATTTAAAAGTACGGGCGCAAGACACTACAAACTTGTCGCCCACTGAAATTGCATCACGCTTCATCTACCTCAACCGCGCAGGGTTCAACGGAATGTACCGCGTCAACAGCCGAGGTGAGTTCAATGTACCGTTCGGTAGATACACAAACCCGATAATTTGTGACGAACTAAACCTACGTCGAGTTTCTAAGGTGCTGCAAAAAGTAAAAATTCATAAGCAGGATTACAGAAACGTTCTAACGCAAGCCAAAAAAGGCGATTTCGTATATTTTGATCCTCCTTATTACCCATCAAGCAAGACTGCTTCGTTTACAGCTTATACGGCGGAAACCTTTTTGGAGGACGAGCAAACGGAGCTTCGCGACACGTTCGTCCAGTTACACAAGCGCGGTTGTTTCATAATGCTTTCAAATTCAGATACGTCATTTATAAATAGGCTTTATTCAGGATGCAAAGGGGTAAACGTCAACAAGGTTGAGGCGGGTCGCGCAATCAATTCAAAGGCATCAAAGCGTGGAAAAATATCAGAAGTGCTTGTGACTAACTATTAATTGTATGGCCGATCGTTCAACGAATGCTGCATGGGAGACTATATTTCAAACTATGCAGTTTGATGTTACGCAAGATCTCCACTACATAACTGCAAGCGAGATTAAACAAATCACAGGTAAAGAGCCCCGCATTATGGCGAAGATGGATGCTTCATGTGCACTTCCGCCCATATTGCACAGGTTTGGGTATTTTCTACTTCCTGTGCGGAATGGGAAATACGCCATCGTGCGTGGCAATGGCTTCCATCGGCTTGAAGAAAGAAGCTCGCCCAGTACGCACGTGTCACGCATCAAGTTTCCTCTTACAACCGCAGCGCGTGGTAGCGGCGAGATGCAATACTTGGACTACAGCATCCATGCAGGTGCGCTAGAAGCGGTCCTTGAGAAAAGTGCACTGTATCAGTCAATAAGAGGACGGGAGTTCACACGTGCCTTTAGTTTCAATGTTGGTGCCACACGACTCGATACTGAGTCAGTTCAGATCGAAGTAGACTCGGGACTTGAAGGGAGAGACTGTATTGTACTTGTTGAGGCTAAGATAAGAAACCCAGAAGACTTCATAGTTCGCCAACTATTTTATCCGTACAACCATTTCAAACAAGTTTCGCCCAGCAAGGAGATTATACCGGTATTTTTTACCTATGAACCTGCGGATCAGTTATATAATTATTGGATTTATGAGTTCAGCGACCCAGGAAACTACAACTCTATTCGACTTAGAGCGACACACACGTTACTTATCACGACCGCACAAGAAGTCTCTCTAGAGCACATAGAACCGCCAAGAGATGCTGTCGTCTATAGAGAGCTTATTCCACAAGCAAACAAATTGGACAAAGTCATCGAACTCGTGTTTAAGGTTGCAGAAGGCGTGTCAAATTATCGAGATATTGCTGTACATTTTCAATTTGACGAGCGGCAAAGCAGTTATTACAGAGAGGCCGCGGAAGCCCTGGGTTTGCTAACAACAGCAGAAGGGCTGTATAGCCTAACTGCGCACGGTCGTTATCTTGTAAGCCTGCCCACCGATAAGAGAAATATCTTCGTAATGGATTTGCTCTCGGGTTTCAACCTAGTCCGTGCATCGCTTGATAAACTACGCAGATCTGGGGTACTGACAGACCATGATCTGCAAGACTTGATAGCGACAAACTCAAACCTGAGTGGAACCACTATACCTCGTAGGGCACAATGTTTGAAAGCCTGGTTGAAATGGATGGCGCACTCAACTGGCGCCTTCAGCTTTGAGCGTACGCACTTTGTGTCCATATGAGACTGCATCCTGATGAGTTTGACCTAGAATGTACGACAGTCTGGGCTTTTCCGCGCCGCGGAAATTGGGCAACTCATAAACCAGACTGGCGTGGAAATTGGTCTCCAGAGGTTGCGCGTAATCTCATCCTTCGATACTCAGACGAAGGAGATATATTGCTTGATCCAATGATTGGCGGAGGGACAACAGCAATTGAGGCAAAAATTCTTAATCGAAATATTATTTGTTCTGACGTCAACGACACTGCGCTTGATCGTACCAAAGAGAGCTTAGGTTTTCAGGTGGACAATAGGGCGTGGCAAAAAATCGTGAAGCGTGACGCACGCGACCTAGGGCAAGCGAATAGTGAGAGTATTGACTTTATTCTGACACATCCGCCGTACGTTGACATTATCAGGTATAGTGACGGACAGATTACTGAGGACCTATCCAATATCCATAGCATTGAAGATTTTGCCGACGAGATGGAGAAAGTAGCCAAGGAGCTTTATCGTGTACTGAAACCAGGCAAGTACTGCGCCATACTTATTGGCGATACACGCCGCAACAAAATGTACCAGCCGCTTGCGTATCGCGTTATGGACCGCTTTCTAAACGTTGGCTTTGGTCTTAAAGAGGATATAATCAAACGGCAGTACAATTGCAAAGCAACAGGTTTTTGGGTCGAGAAGTCAAAACAGGGCAACTTTTTGCTGATCATGCACGAGCATTTGTTCGTGTTTCAAAAGTTGTCTAATTAAGGACATGGGTCAGGCGCCATTTCATCTTCGGCCTGCTGCATGTCGGTTATTGTTAAGGTGGCCGGAAAAAAACAATTCAATGTAAATCTGTATGGTGTTTAACCCCACATATTTATATAGGACAGCGGTATTCCGCACCCCGCTGAGGTGGGGTGGCAGTGGAAGAATACTATGCACGAGACACGTAAAGCCTCTTAGGATATAATTGCAATTATTGGGGACAGAATTATTGGGGACAGGGACAATACTTCCTTGATTTGCGTGGCATCATTTCAACCCACCTCGACGCCCTCTCCGAAAAAGCCCGCACCCTCCAAGCCCTCCAATCCCAAACCGCCACCGACCTCGCCGCCCTTGAAAAGTACGTCCTCCATGAGGCGTTTGGCGGGGAACTAGCTTCCCCTTAAATATGGACTTACGAAGTCCATATTTAAGGGGAGAGGGTGGGGTGTGTGATATAACACTCAGCTAATTAACAGACTTACGAGTAGTTAATTTCTACATAGGCAAAAAACGCACATCGCAGACTGATTGCGTCTTCTATAGGGTTATTGGGGACAGGGACAATACTTTCGTGATTTACGTGCCATAATGTGAAGC
>CAYWMQ010000002.1:0-74809 GCA_964459635.1 uncultured Candidatus Saccharibacteria bacterium
GCTCCGCATCCCGGGCTCGGGCACGAGCGCCGCCAAGTGAAGCGATGGTTACGGAGGCAAGGATTCCAATTATGGCTATGACGGTGAGGAGCTCTATGAGAGTGAAACCGTTGTTAGGTTGTAGGAACGGACGGCGCATATACAAGCATGATAGCGCACATGTAGGATGGGACAATGATGTTTTACACAGGGGGCGTACGCCACGTATGAGGGATTGGTATGGGAATGGGGGAGGACCTACTTGCGCCGAGGCTCCGACAGGCACGCGGTAAAGGTACCAGGTCCTCTTACGTTAAGGGACCTGGTACCTTTGCACGACGTAAACGCAGTCGCAGCTCGCCTACTCGATACTCGTACACCAATTGTACCTCGTTACTCAATCACCCACCAGCTTGAGTCTTCTTTAACGACGGTCGTCGTTAAAGAAGACAAACGAGATACTCATCAGGGTGTAGATTGTGTAGTTTCAAATTTCCAACTGCCAACGTGCACCGATACTCGAATTCAAGTGGTAATTCTAGAATTACCACTTGAATTCTTCTGGTGGGATATGTGCGCAGTTGGTTTATCCCATCTACCCTTTCCGCTATTCCCTCAAACCTATGTTTTGTTGTCTTTTGTCTATTGCACTCCTATCATCGCGCTTGCAGAGCCCGTGGAGCCGCCTGCACTGCAGGTGAGCTTGTAGGTGGTGGTTGTGGTCGGTGTAATAGCAAGCGAACCAGTAAAATCGGTCAACGGTCCGCTCCAGCCGCCGCTTTTGGTGCAGGAAGTGTAGCCTGAGACATTCCACGTGATGGTGGCGGAGGTGCCGGTAGGGACAGAGCTTACCGAGGAGGTGATAGAGACGCTCTTGGCGATGGCCTTCGTGTATGTGGTGCGTGCCGGAGACTGTGGAGACTCATTCCCCGCTCTGTCGGTCGCGGAGACGGTGTAGCTGTACACAGTAGCGGGCGTAAGTCCCGTGTCGGTGTACGTGGTGGTGCTCGTGGTGGCGAGCGTGGTGCCGTTTCGGTAAATCGTGTAGTACGCAAGGCCAGACTCGGAGTCGGTCGCGGGGCTCCACGTGAGGGTGACGGAGCTTGTGGCGAGGGTAGCAGAGAGGGATGTGGGGGGTGTGGGAGCGGTGGTGTCTACCACGACTTCTTCGGTCACGCGGCCCAGCTCTATACCCCCAACGAGTACTGATGCGGGTGTTTCGGTATGGGCATCGAGGCGGAAGGCCAGCGTGTGGCGGCCAGGCGCAAGGTCGCCAAGCGGTATATGCGGGCTCGTGGTCGTACCCGCCGTGTGGTACCGCTCGTCTGCTTTGTACACGAGCGTATCGTCAACCCAGACCGTGAGCACGCCCTCCGAGCCCGCCTCGGACACGAAGTCGAAGTCAAAGGTCATGACGTTGTACAGTTCAGTACTGGTTATAGGTACCGAGAACCATACCGGCGAGCCGGTGTGCATCCGGGCGAGTAGTGTTTCCGGGTCGGCGCTCTGGAGGAGTTCCACCAGGCCGGTCAGGCTCTTCTGTATAGCAGACAGGCCGCCCGTGATGAGACTCGTTTCAAAGCGCCCGAAGCTCGTGCCCGTTTTGTACAGGGGCAGAGTAAACGCTGCACACTCGGTGCGTGACGTGAGCCGGCAGGTCGTGCCGCGCGCAAGGCCCCAGCGGGTTTGGAGGTCCCCGGTTGTGTGCGCGTAGTGTGTCGAGGGGGTTGCAACGTTCGTACTCTCAAACGAGAGCGGGTAGCCAAACGCGGTGCCGCCTGCCTCTGCGGTGCTCGTGTGGTAGAAGTCAATGGGGAAGTGGTGGCCTTCACTCAGACTGAGGCCGAGCGGGGAAACATCCGTCACGTCAAAGTTGTATGCGTGGGTGAGCGACTCACCCGTCATGGGCAAGTCGCCCGTGCGTACGTACTGCTCGCCAAAGTCACGTGCCGATAGCCCCTCCCCGTACAGCTTTGCAGCACCTCGGGGCGCAAATGCGTCTAGGAACGTAGCGTGGATGACGGGACCATCGGTCGGGTGCTGTTGTCGAATAGCACGTATGGCGCTCGCGAGGACGTTTGCACCCGCACTGTGGCCGATGAGGTGCACGTACTGGTAGTTGCCTGCAGCGATGCGGGCTCCAAGGAGTGCGCCTTGGTCGTATGCATTGGCAAGCGCGTTGTTCCACGCAAAAGGCGTCACCAGAGACGAACGCTCATGCCAGTCAGAGACCACGAACTCCCAGCTGCTTGAGGCTCGGTGGCTCACCGTGGCGTCGTACAGTATGTCACGCAGCGTGTTCCATGTCGTATCGATGTCGCTTTCGTCCGTGCAGCAGCCGTGGACGAGGACGACGAGGTTTGGTGCTCTGCTTGCGGGGATATTTTCAGGCGTTGCCAGCTGCGCCACTGCGGCATCCAGTTCGGGAAACAACCCGGCGGCAGCGTTCTCGTTCGTGAGTGAGGGGTCGTATGACGCAGTGTTCTGCGCCTCAAGGTCACTGTGGCAGGCGGCATCGTCTGCGTCCACCGTGCCGTCTCCGTCGTTGTCGAGAGCGTCGGCGCAGGCTGGGGTTGGTGTGGCGGTGTTGTCCCACGCGTCAGGCGAGGTCCAGGGGTATTCGTCCACGTGTGCAGCTAATACGACTCCCTGTTGTGAGCCTACGAGAGGCACGAGATACGGGCTATCGCATGAGCTATCTTCCTCTACATCGATACAACCCTCATCTACGGTATCAAAGTCCGTCCAATGATTTCCTCCAAGGGGCAACGGGAGAGAAAAAGAGACTTTATCAGTATCGAGCTGAGGTCGCACTGGTGGCGAGTATGAACGTGTGGAATTACGATAAAAAGTCGTTGTCGCTGCGGATGGCTCCGTGTGAGATATGAACAGCGGCACTAACGCAGCATCCGCGTACATTCTGTTGCCATATATAACCGTGCCACTTGTCTTACGCAGGTCAATAGGTCGAGTAGGCTGGCCAAAGTCGTTGTTTGCAAGCGTTACTCGCTCGGTGCCCCAAAGCCGTATACCACCTGCGGTGTAGGTCGGGAAGTGATAATTCTGGATGGTTGTATCTACACACATCGCGCAATATACATTCATTGTATCTTGACCACGACCATCGAGCGTCTCGTTTAGCAGGTGTGTATAGTAGTAGACAGGTAGACCGTTCGCAGAGAACTCTACTATATCGTGATTATAGTGAGCATCGGCTGTCCCATATACGTCAATTGGGTAGCTCGTGTGCCGCATGGACGTAGAAACGCGAGCGATGGTGCCATTTGACGATCGGTTGATATACAATCCGTATCCTTCAGTGCTTCTAAGACTTATATCATTAAGAGTAAAGCCGACCACTTCGTTTATGCTTAACGTCGTAACACGACTCGTGTCCACACTTACGTTTGATATAGTAAGGTCTTGCGACGCTGATACCATTATGCCGAAGTTCACAGCTTTGGCTGTACTGTTTTTAATAGTAAGGTTATTTGCATTAACACTTGAAACAGCTTCGCTGTAAGTATCCGTTGTGATCGAATTGAGCGTAACATGGTGGCTTTCACGGACAGTAATCCCAACGGAGAAGTCCGCCACGGCGATGTTTTCGATGGTGATATAGTTAGCACGATACACATAGATTCCATGACCCCAACGGGACAGTCGTAGCATATGCCCGGCCCCGTCAAGTGTAATGCTGTCTGCCTCGCCGGGAGTCACGTTACCGATCTGGATACCCACATCAATATCCCTCGTCAGCGTACACGTCTTGGACCCCGCGTCCCAAATGCCCACGAGCGTACAATCCCCGCCCGTTCCGTCGTTGCGGAGCATGAGGGGATTGGGAAGCAGAGACCCCTCCTGAGCATGCACCGTTGGAGCAATAGCAGCTAAAGTACAAATCAAAAATGCCGCACAGACAATATTGAACGCCACCGCCAGTGTAAGAGAAGTGAGCTTATGCATAAAGTGCTCATAAATGGACAATGCCCGTACGGTAGCACCCACAGAGTGGGGACGCAATGAGCAATAACACAACAAGCTGCCGAGCGGCAGCTTGTTGTCCATATGGCTGTTCAACGTTAACTTGCGTACTTTTAACAACCCGCGGGGAACGTCGCACCGCTTTCAGTGTAAAATGTGTTCGCACAGTTGGTTGCCACCCCTGAGTTTGCGGCTGTTACGTTTATGCGGAACGTGCCGGTGCCGGCTGGTCCGCAACTTGAACCTGGCTGCAGCGCGTACGCACTAACGTTGTTCGTGGTACCGGGCACGGTTCCTAGTTCACCCGTAGTGGCCTGACTGTCGCACGCCAGCACTGACGTTGCTACATTACTTGCCACTTCCTGCTTGAATGCGGCACGTGCAGCACGCTCACGAGCACCAGAAAGCGACGCAAGCACGACTGACGCAAGGATGCCGATGATGGCAATAACGACGAGGAGCTCAATGAGCGTGAAGCCTCGTGATGACTTTGTATGCATGATGTATGCCTAAATTACTAATAGGGGCTGGTAATGTGTATTGGCTACACAAGTGGCGCATAAGCGCTCGCTGTGTACAGTGTAGCGGATGGGTAGCAGCGAAAATAGCGTTTTATTGCAGAGGATGTGGATAAGTGGCGGGCGGTGCTGCGGCAAAGCCCAGTATGAGGGACGCGTATCCCCCTTCCCACCTCCGCTCAAAGAGCTACGGCAGGGCGAAGCGCTTGCGTGCTTCCTGCCTACCGGCAGGCATGCGACGGGACACGTGAGTATGAGACGACCTCACCCCAACCCTCTCCTTATCAAGGAGAGGGAGCACGACGGATAACACCGGACCCCAACACTGCCACTTCTCGTGGAGAAGTGGCGATGGCGCGACTGACGCTCGTGGATCCGCCGCTACGGGCGGCCCGCTCCCTCTCCTGTCGTAGGAGAGGGCTGGGGTGAGGTACGACTTAGTGGAAAAGCGCGTCGCATATCCTCTGCAGCACACCATCCAGGTTGGCGTTCACCTCGTTGTTCCCGAAGCGCAGCACGCGTATGCCTGCTTGATTCAAAAATATTGTTCGCTGCGTGTCATAGACTCGCTCGTCAAGATGCTGTGAGCCATCAAGCT
Source organism: uncultured Candidatus Saccharibacteria bacterium (assembly GCA_964459635.1). GTDB lineage: Bacteria > Patescibacteriota > Minisyncoccia > Phycocordibacterales > UBA12088 > CAYWMQ01. The sequence continues at coordinate 5,080 of CAYWMQ010000002.1, forward strand.
CAACCGCAAGCTTTTTTGCCGCGCAGTAGAAATCAAGAACTTACGGACCTACTGAATGCTGCCGTCGAAAGCGGATGCCGAGCTGCGACGAACGCAGTTTTGACCAGATTATTGCCTCCTGTGGCGTTTGCGCCTTACGCAACGAACGGCGCCTCTGCAACATCTCCTTATTGTTGTGGAGTTGAGTGGGCATTCGGTGTTGTATGTTTTGCTTTTTTTAGTTCACCTCACCCCATCCCTCTCCTTATCAAGGAGAGGGAGCACACGACGGGCTCGCGTCCTAATCCTCATACTAAACCCTCATACTTACTGTATGGACATCGTAATACTATAAATCGGCATAAGGATCGCTGCGATGAGAGTACCTACACCCGCACCCAAGAGAATGATCATGGCAGGCTCTATGAGGCCGACAAGCGTATCTACCGCCTGCTCCACCTCGCGCTCGTAGAACACCGCAAGCGTCTTCAGAATATTGCCAAGCTCGCCTGTTTCTTCTCCGACACGTATCATCTGCGTCATAATGGGCGGTATTTGCTCGTGCTGACCGAACGCTTTCGACACAGATGCACCGTTTCTGATATCATCTCGCGCGGCGAGTAGTGCTTTTTCGTAATGCACATTTTCGACCACCGCAGCGGTGATCTCAATGGCTTGGGCCATAGCAATACCTGAGGTGAGCATGGTCGAGAGGTTGTCTGCAATGCGCGAAAGATAGAGTTTACGGTAGAGATCGCCGATCGCCGGTATTGAGACCTTGAGGTGGTCAACGTAACTCCTTCCGGCAGGCGTCTGACCCCACTTCCAAAGCATAATGCCCCCGGCCGCCAAACCACCGAAGAGCACGAGACCCCAGTCGCGCATGAAGTGGCTAATGCCGATGATTATTTTGGTATATATCGGCAGCTGTACACCCGAGTCTTCGATGATGCCTGTGAGCCTTGGGATGACAACAGTCATCATAATGACCATGACCCCTATGAATGCCACGATAACAAACGCGGGATAAATAAGCGCGTGCTGAGCCTTGCTCGTGACCTGGTACGTACGGTCAAGGTAGCCGGCTAGGTAGGTGAAGGTTTGATCAAGCCTGCCCGTTTCCTCGCCCGCAAGCACCATGTTGACATAGAAGCTCGAGAAGATCTTCGGATGTCGAGAAAGCGCCTTGCTTATTGATGCACCGCCCTGTATATCATCCGCCACCTGCGTGAGAATGCGCTTCACGACCGGATTAGCGGCCTCAGCGCCCAATAAGCGGAAGACTCGTAACGCGCTCACCTGTGCCTCGAACAAGGTGGCGATCTGACGTGAAAGGATGACTATCTCTTTGTTGGTGACCCGCTCGAACAACGAGGAATCAAAGGAGAAGAGTTGCTTTTGTTCCGCACTTCGTATAGCTGAAATGATGTAACCTTTACGTTGAAGCGCACTAATGGCTACATCCTCGCTGATCGCGTCGATCGTGCCTTCACGCTCATTGCCGGACTGATCGAGAACTTTGTAGACGAATAACATGGCACGATACTAATCAACGAATAAGTGCGAATGCTACGAATAAGCCCGATACTAATCTGCGAATTTTACGAATGCTACGAATATGCGGCTGCGCCGCGCTCGCTGATGTCACGTTACGTATTAGTGATATTCGTACCTATTCGTAGATTAGTATCGTGTTAGAGCAGCCTTTCAAGTTCCTTCGGATCAAAACTTGTGGTAAAGGCGTTCTCAACAGTGATCTCTCCCGCGCGAATGAGCTCTGTGAGCGATGCATTCATACTTATCATACCGTCCTGTGAGCCGGTCTCGATCATGGTATTTATCTCGTGGGTACGTCTCTCGCGAATCATGTTGGCAACAGCTTTCGTGTTCACGAGAAGCTCGTACGCGGGCACAAGGCCGCCTGCAATACGGGGAACCAGACGCATCGAGAATATGCCTGCAAGCGAACTTGCGAGCTGCACACGTATCTGATCTTGCTGGTAGCCGGGGAACGAGTCAATGATACGGTCGATGGTCTGGGCCGCGTTATTGGTATGAAGTGTTGAAAATACGAGGTGGCCCGTTTCTGCGGCGGTCACCGCTGCGCCTATTGTTTCGTTGCCACGCATCTCTCCAAGCATAATGACGTCAACGTCCTGACGAAAAGCACTGATAAGTGCGCTTTGGAAGTCCGCCGTGTCCAAGCGCACCTCTCGCTGGTCGATGAGGCACTGTTTCGGGGTGAAAATGTACTCGATCGGATCCTCGATAGTCACAATATGCTCGGCGCGCGTTTGATTGATGTGTTCCACGAGTGTGGCGAGCGTGGTGGACTTTCCCTGCCCCACAGGACCAACCACAAGGAAGAATCCCTGGTTGCGGTTGGCAAATTCAATAAGCTGCGGCGGTAGGCCGAGCTCTTCAAGGGTCAAGATCTGATTGGGTATAAGGCGCATGGCGACCGATACCGCACCACGTTGGATAGAACCGTTGCCGCGAAAGCGAGCTTTTTTTGCGGCATTATAGTAGCTGAAATCTATCTCTTGTGTCTCATCGAAACGCTTACGCTGTTCGGGGTTCAACATGAGCGCAAGCAGCGTGGCTGTCTCCTCCGGCGTGAATTCGGGGTATTGGGTGAGAGGAATAAGCGAGCCCGATACGCGAATCATCGGCTTGTAGTACGCGTTGATGTGCAAGTCGCTCGCACGCTCATCCATGAGAATTTGCACGAGCTCGTCCAGAAACTGTGCCTTCGCTGTGTGTTTCGCTTCTGTCATATAGCAACTCACTTAACGCTGTTTATTGCGTATTGCGGCGAGCACGTTAGTGAGCACCTCCGAAGGCACCGTGCTCGCTTTGATAAGGTATGCATCCACACTATACTGACGCGCCGCTTCCATATCACCGTCCTGGCTCTGATTGGACAGCACAACAAGTACTGTCTTCTCACCCACAAGCGCTTCACTGCGTATTGCAGCAAGCAGTTCCAAACCATTCATGCCGGGCATGACAAGGTCAAGCAGCACGGCATCCGGCTTCGCTCCCCCTTTCAAATGTTCCAGGAGCGCCTTGCTTTCAGTAAAGCCTTGCACGTCGCAGCCGGCTTCTTTGAACTTGAGCATATACATGTCAAGCAAAAACTGGTCGTCGTCGACGATGCACACGGTATAGTTATTCTCTTTTGGTGATACGGACATGTCTTAGGAAACAAACGTATAGCAACATTATACCAAGTCGCGCCTAATGAGACTATCTGGCTCCTGTGGGGAAGGTACTTCTTCCGCAACCACTTCAACGACCGGCGCTACGGACGTGTCAGGCTCCGCAAAATCAGCTCCGCCGAGCGCACCGATCTCTTCATACGGCACTACGGCTTTATACGCTTTACGGATGGCATCTTCTTTCATGGTCAGCATGCCATTCTTCCGTGCTATCTGGTACACCTTTGCCTCGTCTGCGCTTTCCAGTATGGCTTGCTCCAAGACTTGATCCACGGACAACATTTCGTATACACCGACGCGGCCGCGTGTTCCCGTAGGACACGTGGGGGAAGGCTGTATGCCCATAAATTGCTCACCGCGCGGCAGCTTTGCCCTATGCTCGGGAGGCAAGTCGGCAAACTGCGCCGTGAGCATTTGCGCCACAGCGCCCGTGATCGGAATGGGTTTGCCTGACCCCTCGGGGAGCCGACGCACAAGGCGCTGCGCTATCACAAGCTCAAGCGTGGGTGCAATAAGGTATGGGTCAACACCCATGTCTATGAGGCGCGGAATGGCACCCGCAGCATTGTTTGTGTGAAGTGTCGAAAGCACGAGGTGCCCCGTAAGCGCCGCCTGCACGGCAAGCTGTGCGGTTTCTTTGTCGCGTATTTCACCGACCATGATGATGTCCGGGTCCTGCCGCAGCACGCTGCGGAGGCCCGATGCGAAGGTGTACCCTATTTCGGGACGTACTTGGCTTTGACTCACCCCGGCCATGTTGTACTCCACCGGATCCTCCAGCGACAAGACGTTCTGCGTGTCCTTATCCACTTCGTTCAGCATTGCATAGAGCGTAGTCGATTTACCTGAGCCGGTCGGACCTGTGATAAGTATGAGGCCGTAGGGAGCCTTGATGGCATTACGTACCATGGCGAGGTGATCCTCCTCCATCCCAAGCTGCGACAGCGAGACAATGCCGTTTTCCGAGTCCAGAATACGCATCACGACCTTTTCACCGAAATGTGTTGGAAATGTGGAAACGCGAAAATCAATCTTTCGGCCACCTATGGTTGCGGAAAAGCGACCATCTTGCGGCTTGCGCCGCTCATCCAGCTTTATCCCTGCGAGGATCTTCACACGCGCGGCAACAGCCCGCTGCACCTTCGGTGGCAACACGATAGAGGTATGAAGGACGCCATCCACACGAAATCGTACGCGGACACGCTCACGCTCCGGCTCAATGTGAATGTCCGATGCCCGGCCCTCCACCGCGCTTCGTAGAACCGTTGCAACGATCTTCGTGACAGGTGCTTCCTCGTGCAGATCAGAGTCTTTACTAGCCCGCTTTACCGTCTCATCCAAGTCATCACCGCCTCCGGCCCCTGTTGAGAGGTCGAAGCTGGTAGTGACTGTCTCTTCCTGTGCCGTGCCACCCAGCTCCTCAAGAGCCTTACCCACTTCACCTGAAAGGCCTTGGTACAGGGACATGACCTTCCGATAATCGCCGGGGGAAATGAGAAATACCTTGAACGGAATGTTCTTCTTTGCTGAGATGAAGTTGAGAGCATCAAGCGCCTCTATGTTGTCCGGGTCAACAATACCCACCTCCAAAGCTCCATCCACCACCGCAATAGGCACCACCTGGTAGTGCACAGCGGACTCCTCGGGAATATACTCAAGCGTGGAAAAGGGTACAGTTACGCCCTCAAGACTGCGTGTGGGTATCTCCCAGTGCTCCCCCTTTGCGGCGAGAATGTCACGTGCTGAAACACCATGCTCTGACAGCACTTCATCCAGAGGTCGCCCGCTTGATGCCACCTCTTCGTTTATGGTACTCACATCCTTCTCTTCGAGGAGCCCTTTTTGTACTAGTAGCGGAAGTAAGTCAATCACAGGCGTATGTGTTAACGCCTCGTGTGCTCGGGCAAGTGCGACTGTGCACGACAACACTCCTACCGGCCCACGAGTGGTGCAAACGGGTCAGGCCTTCCCAGCACAGGCTGTTCGAGCGGCTTGCTGTGGTCTTGAAGCGCCTTGTACGTTTCATGCGCGAATAGCTGCTCATCCAGCTGTACCCTGCTTAAGCGGTCAAGCTGCATCAGCAGCTCCGTTTCTATCTCCTGCGTAGAAGCTGCAATGGAAGCGGCGTCATTCTTTCCGCCGCCCACGACATCAACACCGGTACTTACCACGTACACGAGATACAACAATACAAGACCCAGCAAGCCGAGCAATATGGGTTTGAATTTGGACAGCGTACTGAGCATGGTGAGATGTGTTAGCGAAGCCAGTATGTTTGGAGCGACACGTTAAACTGGTGTGTACCGGTGGACTGGCCGGCCTCGGACCCTGCGGTAATGTGGACCGAACGTACATCCAAGAGGCGGAGACTGCGCTCAAGGTCATACAAGAAAGCGCTGAAGTCTGCGTACGTGCCCGATGTGACAAAGGTGATCTCGGCAACTCCGACCGGACCCTGCGGCACCTCTTGTGTGGCGCCGCCGACATCGTCGACGGATACGGGGAACGCGAAGTTCTTTATGCGCATACCGTACCGTGACGCGACATTGTCGATATCTATGATAAGGCGTACGTTGTCGACGGAATCGGGCAACAGCTTTTTTAGGCGAGCCAGATCGGCATCAGCAATGGAACTGTACCGCTGTAAAAGTGCCTCGCGCACTTCCGTAAGCTCCTTGGAGCGGGTGAGCGCGTTGTCCAACCGTGCATCAAGCGCCCTGAGCGCCTGCAGCTGCTTATATGCAGGGTCGATGTACGTGAAGAACAACCCTACGGCAACAACGATAAAGAAAAATGGTGCGATGACTTTGCTCATATGTTACCTGCGGCCTGCACTACTTGTAGCGGAAGATGTCGCGGTACTGGTGGAAGAGACAGCGGCGGGGGCCGGTGCTGCGGGGCGGGGGCGGGCCGCCGCACCGATGGTCCGGTCAAAACGAAGGATACGCGGCTCAAGACTCATGGATGCGCTAAACACTGCCTGATCCGTCTCGGATACGTTGAGGTTTGAAAAAAGCGGTTCACGCACAAGTTCATGCGACGAAAATACGTCGCTTTGCTGGGCAACGCTCTTAAAGTCGGGCGCGGTACCCTGAAGCGAAAGGAGTACTTGCTTCTCCGGCACATCGGTGGGAGCGTTGCGGTACCGCAGGGACAGATAGCGCACACTACGTGTGGTGTTCTGCTCAAGGAATCGCAATACTTCCGAAGGAGCAACGTGCGTTTCAAGAAGACGCTTAGCCGAGGTCATGCGGTCATCAAGACGCACCAGCTCTTCAATGAGCGCAGGCTGGAACGCGTCACGATTTGCCTTTAGTTGTGCGATCTTGTCACTTATGGCACCGGTGATGTACTGCGTGTACAAAAAGAGGCCTGCTGAAACCAAGCAAGCGATAAAGAACAAGAGAAACGTCCCGTAGAATCCGGGCCCACGTGTCGACCGGCGAGCAACGTACTCGTGTACCGCCGGGCCCGGGGCCGCGCTCTGAAGCGACTGCTTCGGAATGAATGAGGTGTTGAACTTGGGCTCCATGTGATGCGTGTGGCGCAAACGTACCTCAAGTATACGGCACGGTGCGTTCAAGAAGCGAAACACTTATCCACCGACTCGTGATGGCGACCGTACTACAGCCCGCGCAACGCAAGACCCGTCGCTACCGCAAAATCCGGCCCGGCTTCCTTAAGTACGTGCTCCAAGAATGCCGGGGTCTGCGTATGTGCGAACGGATCGGCGAGCTCGACCTCAAGCTCAAGCTGCGCCTGCACGAATTCGCGCACGCCTTTCATGGTGCTGCCGCCTCCTGTGAGGATGACCTTTGAAATGACCTTGTTGTGCGTTTTCTGGAAGTTTAGGAGCACTCGCCGGGCTTCTATCATTATGTGTTCCATGCTAAGCGTGGCCGCGTGCGAGACCATGGCAGAACGGCTCTGTTCGCTCAGACCCGTAACGAGGCCGTTCGCACGCTTCATTTCCTCAGCCTTTCCTACCGACAGGTGGCTTGAGTTGGCGAGTGCGAGTGTAATGTCCTGCGAGCCTTTGGATATCACGTGCGACGCAAGCACGATACCGAGACCGACCACGTACACCTTGCTCGTGGCTGCGCCGATGTCGATGATGGCAACGGGAGCCAGGCCGCGCTCGACGGTGCTGCGAATGGTGGAAAATATCTCTATCTCGTAGAAACTCGGAGCGAGACCCGCAAGCTTAAGCGTATCGCTGTACTTCCGCAGGACTTCATTGTGAATGGCAACCACGAGTACGAGCTTTTTTTGGAGCGGCTGCTCTGCAGCTTCGCTCACCGACTGCGCCCCCTCAAAGAATTTCTGCTCGGATTCGGGCACAATAAAGTAATCAAGCTGCACCTCGGCGATAGGCACAGGGATATACTTGCGCGCCTCGATAGGTATCATTTGCGCAAGCTTTTGAGCCGAAACGGGCGGCATTTCGATAAGCTTCACAAGGCTTGCCGCAAACGGCACCGACGCGCCACAGCGTGTGGTGGTGACATTTGCCTCCTTCATGAGGCTCTTGAGCGCCTCGGCGAGCTTCTCGGGCGGAAGGTTGGTCGCCCGCCCCACCTCAAGGTCGTTGTACGGACCGAGCGCTATCTCTCCATACGTCTCAAGCACGGCTACGCCCTTTTCATTGCGTACCTGTACGAGCTTAATGGCGGATGTGCCTATGTCGATGCCCAGCATACTTGTGCTGCTCGCGGAAAGTATCTTACTCTGGAGTAGCTGTTTTGCTTGATCAAAGATCGACATACGTTCCATAAGTATACCACTTGTGTCGCGGAGTACAGCACTCGGGGTACACTGGAAGTATGTATAAGTGGGCGACCCTGCTTCTCGAGGTGCTATTTCCCCTTCGCGGCGACGACGCGCTCCTCCTGCGCGTAGAGCCGCACGTGCTTGAGCGCGCCGCACTCACGCGGAATACTGTCGGCATTGCACGCGCACTTGCACCGCTACCGTACACCCACAAGCTGGTGTCATGCGCGGTACGCGCGGCAAAGTATCGCAACCACGAGCGGGCCGCATGGCTCTTAGGTACGGCTATAGCGCCCTTTGTGGGTGAGGAGATCGCGGACAAACGCAACTTTGGCACATTTTACGAAGCTCTCGTGGTTCCAATACCGCTCCATAAGAAACGTCGCAGAGAGCGCGGGTACAATCAAGCCGAGCGTATTGCACAGGCCGTTGTGGATGCTCTGCCGGAAAGCGGGCTCCTGCTCGCGCCCCAGGTGCTCGTGCGAACGCGCAATACCCCATCACAGGTACGCATACAGAAGCGCAAGGAACGGCTTGCAAACGTACGAGGTGCGTTTGCGGTGCCGGACCCGGCAGGCGTGCACGGTAGAGATATTATTGTGCTCGACGATGTGACCACCACGGGCGCGACCCTTGCCGGTGCGGCGCAGGCGTTGAAAAAGGCCGGGGCACGTGAAGTGCTTTGCGTGGCAGCGGCACATTGACGGACACGATACCAATCTGCGAATGATACGAATGCAACGAATGTACTACGCGTTACGCGACTCGAACCCGCAACAAGCAGCGGAGTTGGCCAAGCTAGGGTGTGCAGCTCACTCGTACACTTCTTTGCGATGTTTTATGCGCAGCACGGTAAGGACGTGGACGACCTTACCGTGCTCAAACTCAAAAATAGCGCGATACTCTCCCACTCGATACCGATACAAACCCGTAAGCGGTCCTGTAAGCGCTTTTGCTCGCGCGAGCGGGTCGGGCATGCTGCTGTTCTCCTTCACCTTCAACACAATGCGGCGTGCAAGCGGCTTGTCGAGCGCAAGCAAATCTTTACGTGCATGCGCCGTATAGAACAACGCGGTGGTAGCCATATATACTCAGGAAAGCTCCGCAAGAATATCATCATGCGTGTAAAGCTTACCCTCACGTATGTCCCGTTTTGCGGCAAGTATGTCGCTGAAGAGCGTATCGAGCGTTACGTCCTCAGCAAAAGGGGTCAGCTCGAAAAGCGGCTTGTTGCGGTTGACTACGATATACCGCGCGTTCTTTTTCCGCGCGCGAGTCACGTAATCGGATATGTTGGCGCGAAAATCCTTAATGCCGACAAACTTTGTGTTCATACCTGAAGTGTACCAGAAGTGTACACTTTGTCAACGACACGCAAACCTCCCCACATACTTCCCTTCGCGAACAAGGCAGCGCTGCAGCACAGCCACCATCAGTTGGGGTGAGAAAATGGGGAAAGTATGGTACAGTAGCTCCGTTCGGAGTTGTGAATTGCAGTGTTCTCGGGTTGCACCTTGCCCCAAGCTTCGCAAGGAGCACGGCATGAACAGATCAAGGTACGTGTAGGCATTCGGGACAAGTAGGACATTGGACGAAAGTGAATATTGGAGGGTTGCACCTTGCCCCAAGCTTCGCAAGGAGCACGGCATGAACAGATCAAGGTACGTGTAGGCATTCGGGACAAGTAGGACATTGGACGAAAGTGAATATTGGAGGGTTGGCCGAGTGGTCGAAGGCGCATCACTGCTAACGATGTAGGGGGTAAAACCCCTCAAGGGTTCGAATCCCTTACCCTCCGCCTTCGGTCCGCCGAAGCAGACCTATGGCGTGACGAAGTCCGCCGGAAGGTGTGCGTAGGCGACCTTCGCCTCGCTGAAGCGTGGCTACGGCGTGACGAAGTCCACAAGGAGCTAGGCGAAAGCGGGGTTCGCTTGCGTAGACCTTCGCTGTGGCAGAGTCCGCAGAAACCGAGCGAGCGAAGGTGACCAGTGAGATGCCCTTACCGTCCACACAAACGTGTGCAGAAAAATACCATCAGCTGTTGACTGTGTGGTATAATAGGGAAGGTTCAGCTCGAATGTCCTCTTTCAAATGGGCATCCACCAGATTTTAGGAAGTGGCTCCGAAGCCTCCAGGGAGGGGTTAACACCTTCCAAAGAGATGTCATGACATCTCCAGTACCGGCCGGTACGCCCACTGGGTTCTTCCTACACTTCTCACGATGCCCACTTGAGCGCGGGGATTCATGCCGCGACCTATGCAGAACAGAAGAATGGTCAACTTGCACTTGTAACAAGCAATGCAACATGAACAGTGAAAAACCCTCTAATGAGTCGGAAAAAGAAATTGCGGAAGATGCGTTAGATATGTTACCGCCGATGCTTGAGCATAAGGGAGGAACATATTCAGAAACGGTGGCATTGCTGGAGAATGGCGAATTTGACCCTATCAATCGAACGGATGGCAGTCCACGTTACCTGATGTTCTACACTCCGCAAGAGCTGTACAAGCTTGCGTATGCCGTCGAACAAAAGTATCCAGAATATCATTTTACGTTTGAGACTGATCCATACGGGCAGTGGATGAAGTACACTGTTACGCGTGAAGCAAGTAAAAATTAGAAGCTAGTTATGAAGCGTATGCGCTACTTATTTATTGTCGTGTTACTCGCCCTCGTGGGTGCCGTATGAGTATCGAACAACCAAATACACAACCGCAAACCGAGAGCCTTGAAGAAAAGCTGAAGGATAGCAAAGTACGAGACGAAAACGGCAATTTGCTCATAGTGTACCACTTCTCCGACCAGGATTTTGATAATTTTTCTTTGGATCATGTTGGGCAAAACTTCGATGGAGACAAGGGGTTCTTTGGCGCGGGCGTCTATTTTACAGGGTTTGCTGATGCTTCTGCATACGGCTCAAAGAGGTATGCTGCATATCTTAATCTAAGAAACCCACTCATCTTGCATAATCCCAGCCTCGAAGACATTCAGAAGTTGCACGGCAAGAGAGAAGCGCTCCTTGCTGAGGGATATGACGGCGTTATGGTGTGGAGCGACGCTCTAGAAGGAAAAACGGTCGCCACTGGAAAGCTGCGAGCCACTGTGCCGCCACGGCCAGCGGGGTGGAGCGAAATATGCGTACTAAACACAGGAGATATTTACCCTCTCAGGAAGGAGGAGGTGCGGTCCACATCACAGGAATAGCACCTACCTATCCCTAATGATTGCCTGTAACATATTTCGCCCATCTGGTAATTAACACACACTGCCCGCTCACCCACTCCATACTTCACACTCTCGTCTGAGGTGCGGGCTGCACACCTCGCACTCACTAAAACGCACGAATGACGTATACTGTAGGTACTTATCCAAATAGCGTTCTTGTTGCTTATGCGGTACCTATACATATTCCTTGCCGTCGCCATTCTGGGCGCTGTCGGCTACTGGTACGCCGAACGAAATGACTGGTGGGGCTTTTTTGAAGCACCACTCCCAAGCGCGCCGCCAACCGCCGAGGAGCGCGAACGTATGGCCGAAGTGGAGCGCACGAGCCAAACACAAGCGGAGAACCCTAAACCCGGCGCAGGCGTGTTGCCGCCGGGCTCACGTCCACCGGTACAGCCCGCAACTAGCACAGAGGCCACAACTACCGAAGAGTCTGACGCAATAGCGAGTACTACTGACACAGAGGCAACTTCACGCTAGCCTCCGTACCCGTTGCCGCATCCGCATACGATTCCCCCATACGCACGCCCCTACCTATACGATCGCTCCGCAAAGCTGAGCATCGCATTCATGTCGGCGGCAAGATCTGCCGAATCCAGCACAATGAGCGCCAGGCGTCGGCGTGTCCGGCCGATGTTGACCTCCACTACGGCAAGACCGTCTCGCAGTGAGCCATCGTGTGGCGCGCGCAGCTCTGTCCCCGTGGCAAACGCCATCATGACCGCCGCCGTGTCGTCCTTGCGTGAACGCGCTACTTGCTCCGTGGCACCACCCAAAAAGCGTGCATCCTCCGCAAGCGGATGCGCGGGCGTAAGGCCCGTGATGCGCGGCTCCCCATACGTGCGCGTGTTCGCGCGCCCCGCGCTCATCGACAAAATGAACGAGCGGTTTTGCTCCAAGTAGCGCAAGAGCAAGAAAATATCTTCCGCTGTCGTCTTTGCGTGATAGGACCCATCTTCGGCGCGGTTAAAGGTCGTAGCGCGCAAACCGAGTGAGCGAGCTTTATTGGAAAGAAGCGTCTCAAAGCGCCGCTCTCCAAAGTAGGCCGCGAGCGAGCGAGCGGCGTCGGGCGAGCTTTTAAGCAAAAGCGGGAAAAAGAGCTCATAGATACTGTACGAGGTTCCGGATGTAAAGCCCGCGTCCGGATCTACGTCGCCTTCCACACGCACCGACCGCTCAATGTTCTCATACTCACTCGCCACCACCGCGGTCAAAAGCGTGGGGAGTGTTTGCGTTTCATGCGTATCAGTCGGCGCACCCGCAAGCAACACGAAGTTGTTGGCAAGATCGGCCACAAGGTACCGCTTGGCGCTCACCGCAGGTGCAGCGAGCGTATAGCTCGGCCCCTCCGGCTGTGCGTCGGCCTCGTGCACGAGTATCGGCATACCGACCTTGACTCGCTCGTACACTTGCGCCGCATACGCATCTTCGAGGCGTATGCAGCCGCCTGAGTACCGCGAATCCACCGGCGTACCGTCGTCGTAGTGCGGCCAGCCATGGATAAAAAAGTTCCCTTGGAACGGTATGGAGTACGGCATGTGCACACGACCGAACGACGAGAAGTGTGAGCGCTCCTTGCCCTCCGCCCGGTAGAGACCGGACGGTGTTTCCCACCAACTCCCCTCTTTGCCTTTGCTCTTGATAGGCACGCGTAAGGTGCTGGTACCCTTCTCGTACACCGTGAGGGTCATGGCTTCCAGATCCGCTTCAATAAAGCTCGCGCTGTCGCGTATAAACTCCTCCTTGACCTCATTGAAGAAGTCAGCGCGCGCAAGCTCGGGCCAAATGCCATACTCAAGCACGGTGCTGGAGGCCGCTGCCGCCCCAAGCGTGATGCGATAGTTGTCCACCTTGTCGCGCGCAAGGAGCGCCGCCGTCCCCGCTCCAAGAAGGGTACCCGCCACCACGCACACAAGCGCGAGGGCAAAGTTGACGTGGCTTTCGAGAAGGAAACGCATACGGAGTACAGAGTGTGGAGTTTAGAGATCAGAGATTCAAGGCAGCGGGATGCGAGGACATATGCATATAGCGATAGGGGAACACAAGCGGCAAGGGTACGCGGGTTGGGAAAAACATGCACCTGCTCAGATAGTTAGTGTACTATATACACTAACTATTTAATACTGCTTAGCGGTACTTCGGCGGCTCCTCGGCCACACCCTCCGCAAAGTTGGCGTAGCGGGCGAGCGCAAAGAGGACCGACGAAAGCCTGTTGAGGTATGCGAGCGTGTGCTTGGAAAGCTTCCGGATGCCGGCCTCATGCAAGCCCACCGCCCGCCGCTCCGCGCGCCGCGCCAGGGTGCGCACCACATCAAGGATGGCCGAAAGCTCCGTACCGCCCGCGAGTGCGAATGTCTTCAAAGGCGGTATCGCGTGCTCTACGGTGTCCGTAATACGCTCTGCGCGCAGCACTTTCGCACGCGTGAGCTTTTTCGGTGCGCCGGCAAGCTCGGCCTGCACGATGAACAAGTTTTGCTGCACCTCATAGAGAAGCGCCTCAATGCTCGCGGCTTTTGTGCCGAGCGCGAGCGGCCGCGGTGCACTGCGGCGTGCCACGGCACGGGCGAGCCCCACGAACGAATTCACCTCGTCAAAGGTGCCCAGTGCCTCCGGCAGCGCAGACGCTTTCGAGATACGCTCCGGCCCCGAGTCAAACACCCGGGTCGTGCCCGCATCACCTTTTCGTGTGTACAGCATAGCTCCAGTATACCGCACCGCATGGACAAAAAAGAAACGGCATCAAGATGATGCCGTTTCTGCGATAGGCTCTACCGCCAAGGTGCGCTTTTCCTTCGCACTACGGTATTCAAGAACCTTCTGCACCGCGTACCTTATGGTATTTTCAGATACTCGTGCCGGTACGACAATGCGAGGACTAACCGCTACCCTGCCTGGGAACTCCTCCTGATCGGACACCATATACGTACGGTATGCACACAACGCCACGGCAGTGCCGCGTTCGACATGGCGGCGAACTTCTGCCACAAGTACTTCCTCTTCATGGTCGTGGCGACCGAGAGAGCTTGCGACAGGCTTCCGAAAAAACATGTCTGCTCCTAAGTGAGAAGATGGACAGCGAGCACGTACACGCCTGTGCACGCAACGATGGGGCCAAGAGGCCTGCACGGCCACGGGGCCTTTTCCCAGATGTAGAGATGGGTTTGATGCAACATATCGGTCGCATCGCGCGCTATGCGTCGCGCCGCATACCACCGGGCTTCCCACTGGTATGGGCGGCATGCGTCAATTAGGTCATGCATTGGATCTTTCCTTGATGCTCCCCCTTTGGTCTACCTTTATGAAAACACGCTTCATTTTGTGGGTCAAGACGCGCACACGTTCATGGTATACTGCGCCTCATGAACCCTGAGCAGCCGCTCGCGGATATCATGCGCATACCAGACGCAGAAGCGCGGGCACTCAAGCGCCTCGGCATAGCAACCGCGCGCGACCTCCTCTACCACCTCCCCGCTCGCTACGAACGCGCGGGCGATGTGCGCACCATAGGCGGTATCGCGACCGGCACCGAAGCCATACTCTACGGGACTTTGCGCAAACCGGAGACGAGAAAAACATGGAAAACGAAGCGGCCCATTGCTGAGGCATGGCTTGAGGACGGCACGGGCAAGCTGAAACTCATGTGGTTCAACCAGCCGTACATTGCAAAGATGTACCCCGACGGACTCACGGTGAAAGTGTCAGGCCGCATAGACGGCACGCCCCCGTACATGGCAAACCCAGAGATAGAGCGCATTGAGCGTATACCGGTAGGTGGCACCGGGCCGCTCTTTAAGGAGACGAGCGATGAGCTCCTCGCGGTATACCCGGAGTCACAGGGCGTGTCTTCACGCTGGATGCGGCATGCGATAGCGCGGCTTTTGCGTGAGGGAGCACACGAGGCTCTGCCCGATCCGATACCTGAGCCGATACGCACACGCTACCGCTTGCCCTCACTTGCTGCGGCACTCGTGTACATACACACACCCAAGCGCGACAAGGACGCCGCCGCCGCACGCAAGCGCTTTGCATTCGAGGAAGTGTTTACGATACAGGTGGCCGCACAACAGGAGCGTGCCGGGCTCGCGAAGCTCCCCACACCCGCTATACCGGACGGGCCGGGCCGTGCCAGGGAGCTTGAGGCACGACTGCCTTTTCGTCTCACACGGGGCCAAGAGCGTGCCGTGGCGGCAATACTCTCCGACATGAGCGCACCACCCGCCATGAGCCGCTTGCTTGAGGGCGACGTCGGGAGCGGTAAAACGGCCGTTGCCGCGCTCACCTCGTATGCGGTCGTGACGAGCGCGCCCAAAGGCCGACCGTCCGCCAACTACCAGGTAGCGTACATGGCGCCCACTGAGGTATTGGCGCAGCAGCATTTTGAGTCTTTCATTTCATTATTCAAGCACCTCCCCATACAGCTGGGGCTACTTACCGGAAGCGTGTGCCGTAGGTTTCCGTCGAAGGTGCGCGCAAGCGAGAGCACGCCTGTGTCGCGTGCTCAGCTCTTGAAGCAAGTCGCGAGCGGCGAGATATCCATGCTCATAGGCACGCATGCGCTCATACAAAAGAGCGTGGCCTTTCGCGACCTCGCGTATGTGATAGTGGACGAGCAGCACCGCTTCGGGGTCAACCAGCGCCGCACACTCGTACGTAAAGATGGGACACTGCCTCACTTTCTTTCTATGACCGCCACGCCGATACCACGTACGCTCGCCCTTACCCTGTACGGTGACCTAGACCTGACGGTGCTCGATGAAATGCCCGCAGGCAGGAAGCCCGTACATACCGAGGTGGTGCCAAAAGGCGGGCGCGCGGCCATGTACACCGCGCTCCGTGCCGAGCTCACCGCGGGCAGGCAAGCGTACGTGATATGCCCGCGCATAGACGAGGCGGACCCAAGCAAAGCTGCTGCGCTCGTGACGAAGTCCGTGACGGCGGAGGCGGCACGGCTTGCGGCGGGCGAACTTAAGGGATTTCGTGTGGCGCTGCTCCACGGCCAGATGAAACCGAACGAGAAAGATGTGGTCATGCGCGCGTTCCTCGCACACGAGGCAGACGTGCTCGTGGCTACATCGGTGGTGGAAGTGGGGGTCAACGTACCGAACGCCACGGTCATCATCATTGAAGGCGCGGAGCGTTTTGGGCTGGCACAGCTCCACCAGCTGCGCGGCCGCGTCGTACGGTCTACCCATCAAGCCTACTGCTACCTCCTCACGAGCGAGGGTCAACACAACAGCCGCCTCACCGCGCTCGCGAAAGCGAAGAGCGGCTTTGAGCTGGCGGAGCTTGACCTCAAGCTCCGAGGCCCGGGCGAGCTCTACGGGCGAAGCCAGTCCGGACTTTCCGACATCGGCATGGAGGCGCTCAAAAACCTGAAGCTCGTGGAAGCCGCACGCGATGAAGCACGCGCGCTTGTGGCTCTGGACAGCGCGCTTTCACATTACCCCGCGCTCGCCCACGCGGTCGCTCGCCGCCGCGAGCGCTTGCACTTTGAGTAACAGGTGCGCGTGCCAGGGCTCGAACCTGGGACCGCCGAGGTATAAGCTCGGAGCTACTACCAACTGAGCTACACGCGCAATACTTGTTGTCAAACGTACTCCCCACCTATTCGCGCACAGAACCGTTACCTGCCACGACAGCTATGCGCGCGTACGGGTACTATATAGCGCACAGGCACAAAACGCAAAACACCGACGTGGGGCCGGTGTTTTGCGCATCGCTGTGATGCTAAGGCGCTGCGCTATCATCCTGCGCTACTCACCGGGAGTGGGTGCAGACGTGGTCGCCCAGCTTGGGGCGGTGCCGGTGCTTGTGTTCATGTTCGTACGGTATATGGCCTCGCCAGCGCGTGCTTCAGGGGCAACCGGTGCGGAAGTGGTGCTTGTGCCCCAGCGTACGGAGTCGGAAAGCGTGCCATCGCTACGGTACAGACGCACGCTATCGCCGTCGTTGTCGAGTCCGTTACCAATGCTCATACTCAGTACCAACCACGCCGTACCTGTTGGTAGCGTCCAGAATTCATCCGTTGAGGTCGCGGGCGTGATGAGCGCATATGCTCCGGGCGCAAGGAGTCGCGTAGTTGTAGCGAGCGTGCGCGTGGCCGTGTCATCGCGCAGAGTCCAGCCCATCAGGTCTACGGTGGTGGAGCCGCTGTTCCAAAGCTCCACCCATTCGTTTTCCGGTTCTTCACCCCATGCACTGGTGGTGCCACTCCGGTACAACACCTCCGTGATACTTACGGTACCTGTTGCAGCAGTGGTCGTCGCGGGTGTCGTGGTCGCGGGTGTTGTTGTAGCAGGCGTGGTCGTGGCAGGTGTGGTTGTCGCCGGAGTAGTCGTCGCGGTCGTAGTCGTGGCAGATGTCGTGGTAGCGGAGCCTGAAGTTGCCATGCGCGAGAATCCGACGGTTACCGAGTCGGTGGTCGTACCCCTCTCATTTGCACAGGCGAGCGCGTACGTACTTGTCGCGTTTACCGTGACCGTACTGCTGCCCGTCGTAGCCCTGGACCCGCTCCATGCATTTGTGGCGATACAGCTATTTGCGTTTGTGCTGCTCCACGTGAGCGTGGTACTCGCCGGTGCGGTACCTGTGGCAGTCACCGTTTGAGGATCTGCACTGAGGTCAACAGTCGGAAGCGCCATAGTGGAGGTAGAGGTGGTACCTGTCGAGGTGCCAGTTGTGGTACCTGTCACTGTGAGCATGATCGTGCGGGATGTTGTGCCCCGCTCATTCGCACACGCGAGGCTATACTCGGTGCTCGTCGCCGGCGATACGGCTGCCGTACCGGACGCGACGCGTGTGCCTGTCCAGCCTCCTGACGCAAGACACGTGTCCGCATACAGCGCGTTCCACATAAGGGTGCTGGTCGCTCCCGTAGCTATCGTTCCCGGGTTTGCGGAGAAAGTAAGCGCAACCGGCCGCGCCGGAGTACCGCTCCCCTCCTCACAAAACGCGGGGAGCTCTATGCCATACCTGTCTTGGAGTCCCGCGTACCGCGTACATATGCGCTCTTCGGCACGCGCAAGTCGCTCTTCAATACGCTGCAGGGCGCGCTCTATCCGCGCGTCTATCCGCTCTTGTATGCGCTCAAACAGGAGGTATGTGTTGTCTGTCGTGGTTGCCTGCGCCTGCACCGTGTGCGGAAGCACGGAAGCGCACAAAGCTACAAGCAGAAGCGCAACGCTGGTTTGTATCTTCATGGTAGGTAATGCAGAGTAGCATGGTTACCTGATAAGTCTTACCGTATAAGGTGCGGTGCGCGTTGTGACGCCGCTGTGTCAGAGCACGCACCTGCTGCATACTCTATGGTACGCATTGGACATGAAAGAGCAGTGACGCCGCGCTCTAGCGTGTTCTGCTCAGCGTGAACATGTGCCATATAGAACAGGCCGCGTTACACGGCCTGTTCTTTGTCTTCTTGAGTAGAGTCTTTGGGTATCGCGCCAAGCGCAGCGAGACGTTCCAGCACCGGTACAGGCGCGGCTCCGTCTCGCGGTATCTTTTCGCGTATCGGGACCGCGTGCACCTCCGTGCCCACCTTCACCAAAAAATACTCTGCGTCATGCGGGTCATCCGTATCGAGCGTTACCGTATCCCCATATTTTTCTTGCACGCGCGCAATGAGCTCATGCTTCGCTGCATGCATCGCTTCGCCCGCATCAGGAGATTGCTCTGCACTATTTTTTGTCATAGTTAGACGATATGGTTGCCCACCCGCACCTCTTCCGGGTCGCGCTTCTTCGGCTCTATGCCGTGGAGAATGAGTATCTTCTCAAAATCGTCGCGCTCAAGCGTTTCCACCTCTATGAGCTTTGCCGCTATAGCGTCAAGTGCCTTGCGGTTGTCCACGATAGCGGTGCGCGCACGGTCATAGGCTTCACGCACAATACGCGCCACCTCCACGTCTATCTCGGCGGCCACCTTGTCGCTATACTCACGCTCACCAAGCCCCATCCCGAACATGGTACGGCCACCATCAGACTCGTATGCCATCGGCCCCATCTTTTCGCTCATACCCCAGCGCGCGACCATGTTGCGTGCGAGCGCGGTCAACACCTGCAAGTCGTTGGACGCACCTGTGGTGAGATCGCCGAACACAAGCTCCTCCGCCACGTACCCGCCCAGCGACTTTGCAATGTCGTCCAAAAACTCCTTGCGAGACTGCATACGCCTGTCCTCGAACGGCAGTGTGAGCGTGTAGCCGGCCGCACGACCACGGCTGATAATGGATATCTTGTGGACCGGATCAGAATGCGGAAGCACCGACCCCACAAGTGCATGTCCCGCCTCATGGTAAGCGGTAATCTCTTTTTCACGCCTTGAGAGAACATGGCTCTTGCGTTCGGGACCGAGCATGACCTTCTCGATCGAACGAATAAGGTCATACTGCGTGATCTTTTTACGGTCCTCGCGCGCGGCAAGGATGGCCGCCTCATTCATGAGGTTCATGAGATCGGCACCTGAAAAGCCCACGGTACGCTCCGCTATGGTCGCCATGTTCACATCTTCGCCCAAAGGCTTCTTGCGCGCATGCACCTCAAGTATCGCCTCCCGATCACCGCGATCGGGAAGGTCTATGGTCACGCGCCTGTCGAAGCGACCGGGGCGCATGAGCGCAGGGTCCAGCACATCCGGCCTGTTGCTCGCGGCCATGATGATTATTTTTTCGTTCGGCTCAAAACCGTCCATCTCCACGAGTATCTGATTGAGCGTTTGTTCACGTTCATCATTGCCACCGCCTACACCGGTGCCGCGTACGCGTCCCACCGCGTCTATCTCGTCAATAAATATTATTGCCGGGGCGGCCTTTTTCGCCATCCGAAAGAGGTCGCGCACCCGCGACGCGCCCACACCCACGAAGAGCTCGACAAACTCCGACCCCGAGATGGAGAAGAACGGCACGTTCGCTTCGCCCGACACTGCACGTGCAAGCAGCGTCTTTCCTGTACCGGGCGCCCCCATAAGTAGGACACCCTTCGGGATACGCGCGCCAATATCCAGGAACTTCTTCGGGTTCTTCAAGAAGTCCACTATTTCGGTAAGCTCTTCTTTTGCCTCTTTCGCACCCGCCACATCCTTAAACGTGATGCGCTGATGCTTGTCAGCGGGGTCTATCATGCGCGCCTTGCTCTGGCCGAACGTAAAGGCTTGCATGCCGGCACCCTTCACCTGCCGCATCAAGAACCACAGCAGGATGAGTATGAATATGAGCGGGAAGAGAAATGGCGCAAGCGTCAAGAACCAAAAGCGCACGCCGTTCTCGTCCGCCACCTCGATAGGTACGTTACGCAGCACTTCTCCCGATACGCCGTAGTTGTTGAGTGTGTCGGATAGTGCGGTGCCCGCCTCTTTCTTGGCCTTTTTCTCTACGCGCTGCTCGCCCTCACCTGTGTCGTAGGTCGCCAGTACCTGGTCCCCTTCCACGCGTATGCCTTCGACGGAACCCGCCAGGATGTCTGTCGCAAGCTCAGAGAGCGAGATCTCCGCCGGCGCTTCGCCCCGGTCGGCGAAGTACGAGAATACGCCCGTAAGGGCAAGCAGGATCAAAAACGTGAGGACGAGGTTGACCCAAAACTGGCGTCCGGGCTGAAAACTGCCGCCCTCTTGCTTGTCCGGCCGCTTTCCGGTTTGCGACCGCTTGTCGTGTTCGTGTTCCATACAGGAGAGTATAGCGCGTTTGTCGCCTCGCGTCACGTATGGTATAGTCTCGTGACGGTTTGCGCGTCTTTGCGCAGTACCACCAAAGAATACCCGTGCAAACACCTGACGACAGAGTACGCATAAATAGTGACATCCGCGCCGCTGAGCTGCGGGTGATGGGACCCGAGGGTGAAAACTTGGGCATTTTGACGCTTGGCGAAGCTCTGCGGAAAGCCGCCGAGTACGAACTCGACCTTATAGAAGTCTCCGCGCGGGCCGTGCCGCCTGTTGCAAAGATCATGGATTATGGTAAATTCACGTACGAGCAAAAGAAGCGCGACAAGGAAGTGCGGGCAAAGGCTCACACTACTGAAACCAAGTCCGTGCAAGTAAAGATCGGCACCGGCGAACATGACAAGGCCCTCAAGGCAAACCGCACGGCCGAATGGCTTACGGAGGGCCATCGGGTGAAGGTGGACCTCTTTCTATGGGGCCGATACAAATATATGGAAGAAGCGTTTCTTAAGGAGCGCCTGATGCGTTTCTTGGAGATGGTGCAGGTCCCGTGGAAGCTCGCGGAGGAGGTAAAGCGCAGCCCGAAAGGTTTCACCTGCACGATAGAGCGCGACCGCAGCAAGTCGGCGTCCAAAGAGCAGAAGGTGACTCCGCCGACAAAAGATGCCCCCAAGGAAGCATAACCATACCCATTGTTACTAACGCGTCCGTTCCATTATGGCAAACAAAGCATACACAAAGCGTGTACGGGTAAGCCCAAAGGGTAAGCTTCTCGTGCGAAAGCCCGGCGGCAACCACTTCAACGGCGCGGAAAAACGAAGCAAGCAGCTCGACCGCAAGCGCACCGGCCGCACACTCACACTTAACGCGAAAAAGACGGGGCGCTACCTCAAAGGATAGTAGTTTTTACCAAAATCTCATTACTCCACCATGGCACGCGTCAAACGAGGCACCACAAAGCTCAAGCACCGCCGCAATGTCCTTGCGCGCACGAAAGGCATGCGCGGCAACATCCGCAAAAAGGAGCGACAGGCTCATGAGGTATTGCTCCATGCGGGCAACCACGCGTTCCAACACCGCAAGAAGAAGAAGGCTGACTTCCGTGCACTTTGGAATGTGCGCATAAACGCCGGTATTCGCCCGCTCGGCATGACCTATGCCACTTTTATCGCCGCTCTTAAGGTAAAAGGCATCGCACTCAACCGTAAGATGCTCGCAGAACTCGCCTCGGAGCACCCGGAAAGCTTCGCACGCCTCGTGAAGCAGGTACAAGGCTAAGCTCAACACTCATACATAAAAGGCCGGTATGTGCCGGCCTTTTATGTATGAGTGCGCATGAACTCTACGTACGCACACGCGCACGGCGCGCATATGTAAAAAGAAGTGCGCCCAACGAAGCGCCAAGGAGATCCATCCCGAGATCGCCCAGCGCGTCAAGCATAAACGCATCCGGGACACCATAGTGAGAAAACACCCAGATGCCGTACTCATAGAGCTCCCAAAGAACACCCACCCCAAGCGCTGCAGATAGCGACAGCTCAAAGGGCACTCGAAACCCGGTCGGACGTGCCATAGCCCGCGCGTAGCCGGACCTGTACCAAAACCACAGCACCGCAAGACCCACCCAGAGACCCCCCAGAAAATGTGTCACCAGATCAAACCAATCGAAAAGCCAGTACAGCGCCAGATACTGCGCGAGCACATCGAGCGCAAGAATGCCCCATATGAGAACAAACAGTACCTTGAGACCTGTGTGGCGTGCGTCACTCATGAGCTCACTCAGTATAGCGCATCATGGAGCGCGACGCTGGCTCGACGCACACAAGCCGCCTTGTGGGCGGCTTGTGTGCGGGGCGCGAAACGTACTGCCCTGGTAAAACCAGGTGGGTCACTAGTGTCACGCTCCCTTTGAGCGGAAAGCTCAGCGGTTGCGCGTATGCCGCGACCCTTGCAGTGTGTTTAAGAGGACAATATCGTTCCGTCACCCGACTTCAGTGTAGCACATTTTGCACTTGCTATACATCGTAACTCTCTGGTATGGTGCGATAAGACCAAAAGAAAGGACGCGTCGATGATAGTGGCACATGTCAAAGCTACCGTGATGCTACGAGAAGGCACACGGGTACTTGTTGAACTGCCCGGGCATAACGATTACAACTCCTACAAGTTCTATCAACAATACAACGGGCGCACCGGAACAGTCGTAGACTGCAGCGTGGAATATGCTCAGGTGCTCGATAAACATGGGCGCCTGCCGGGCTGCTACCGAGACCCTGAATGGCTCGTAGTGGTGTTCGAGGACGGCTCAAGGCAAACAATAAGCACCCGGGGGCTACGGCTTCTCGACGCCCCAACCGCTATTGCAGCAGAGGGTGAGCAGGACGTTTGGACACGCCTACCGAAGATGTACCCTGGTGACCTCGTTTCGTTCACGACCGAGCGTTTCCCGCAGTCACCCCCTGAATATCTGTTTCCGCTTTCAGAGGCGTTTGCGGCTGCGATCGATCGCAGTGCTGAAAAAGGTACGCTCCGCATCGTCGATCAAGTTCACTTGGAGGAGTCCGGCTTTTACGCGGGCTGGCGTGATGCGCAGGGTTCCCATTTTGCCCACGAGGACGACATAGCGGTTATCCACCCGGGCCCTGTCCACGCCGCTTACAAGGACCAACCGATTGTGTTCGCGAAGCTGGACGACATGTTCGCTTTTTGGGAGCATGACGGGTTTTCTGTGCATGTGCCGCGGCCTGCACAGGCAGGACTGGACCCGATGCTTGCGGAACTTTTTGACGAGACTGAGCGCCAACTTGATCCGCAAAAGAACCCAAGGAGCGAGTACGCGGCCGCTATCGCGCGCATTGAAAGCGGCGCTGTAGACTTTGTCCGTATCCATGAAGAAGTGGAGCCCAAGACAGGGCGCACCCTTCGGTATCTTAGTGCGCGCAAAGTGCACACGTGGGTGGGAGCGCATATAGCTCACAAGCTACGCGAACTCAGTCTCACTGAGCTACGTGCGCGTACCTAAGCACAGTAACACCTGAAAAGGGTCTCTCACGAGACCCTTTCACTTATTTCTACTCAAGAATGCCGTCCAGATTTATGTCGTAGAGTATCTGCTCCTGCACAAGACGGTAACCAACGAGCTCCTCCGCGCTAAACCAGTGTGCAAGCTCTTTCTCGGCTTCTTCCACCGACCCTGAGGCATGTATGAGATTCCGGATAGCCCTATCGTCGGCATCAGCCATCGAGTACGAGTCGAGCACAAAATCGCCGCGAATGGTACCTACATCCGAGCTGCGCGGTTCGGTCCCACCGACCAGTTTGCGGATAAGCTCAACCGCGTGCGCGCCCTGCCACGCCATTACAACGGTAGGACCGCTCGTCATATACTTTTTGAGTCGCTCCACTACAGCATTGCCCACCTCCTCTGGGTTGTCGGACGGTGGCGTCTCACCCTTTTTCTTGTATGACTCTATGGCCTTCTCTCCCACCTTGCGTTTCCAGGACGGGTCGATGGTGTAGTGCGCTTCCACTGCCTCGGCGGTGGGCACCAAAAACTTCATACCGATGAGTTTGAGCCCTACACGCTCGAAACGGCCCACTATTTCTCCGATGAGCGAGCGCTGCACGCCATCCGGCTTGATAATAACGAGGGTACGCTCCTTGTGATAGTCCGACATAGGTACTGAGTGTTAGTGAGTAGTGAATTGGTACCGCAACACCGGGCACCGTACCGGGGCTCAGGTGCGTGGCTGTAGTATACATAGCGACGGGCAAAAGTGAAACCTCGAGCACACATGACGCGTTACAGTGTAAAGGCTGGACAAAGGAAAAACACATGAACACGGAAGAGTCAGAAGACATGGACGTTCACGCGCCGGAAGCGACCCCACAGCACGACGCCGCGACAGACACGGGAGACGCACTGTTGCGCGAAATTGTCCGCGATGTATGCGCACTCTGAAGCGAAACCGCCCCAACACAAGGGGCGGTGCTCTTTTTCGGTCGCTGTTGTGTATTTACACAAAAGTAGTATAGTCGCACGTAAACCAGCCAGAAAGGAGGAAGAAATGGCCTGGCGAAAGTGCGACTGTGAGGGCAACTGCAAATGGCCCTACACAGACCCCTGCAAAATCGACACGGCACGGGAGCGTAGCAAAGCGGACGTGCGTGCGACACGCACGAGACGCGTCAAAGCGGAACAGGCAGCTGCAACAAAAGAGGAGCCGAAGTAAGGCTCATGAGTGTTGACCCACATACGTGACGGCGCGTCTTCGGACGCGCTGTTTGCTCTTTTACAGCTCCGTCAGTATTTCGGGCCCGTCCCTCGTGATGAGTATGTCGTGTTCAAAGTGTGCGCTGCGGGAATGGTCGCGCGTGCGCACGGTGTACCCGTCCGACTCAAACACCACCGCCCCCTTGCCCTCGTTTATCATCGGCTCTATTGCCAGCACCATACCCGGCTCCAGGCGTTCGCCGCGGCCGGCGTCGCCAAAATTGGGCACCTGCGGTGCCTCATGTACTGCGGTGCCCACACCGTGCCCGCAGAGGTCACGCACGAGGCCAAAACCCTCACTGCGTACGTGTGTTTCTATCGCATTCCCGATATCACCCACACGACCTCCCGCCCGTGCTGCCGCGATACCCCGCATGAGCGCCTCTTCGCACACTGTGAGCATTTTTTGAGCTGCGGCATCTATGCCTCCCACCGCGTACGTGCGCCCCGCATCTGTAATGACGCCGTCTTTTCGTAATCCGATATCCAGCCCGATGATGTCGCCCTCCATGAGCGTGTATCGCAGCTCGGTAGGGATACCATGCACCACCACATCATTCGGGGCTACGCAGAGTGCGCACGGGTATGCACGCGGCGCACCGGGCGGCGTATAGCCCAAAAATGCGGGCTGCGCACCCGCTTCGGCAATGTACGCCCTCGCAAGGTGCTCAAGCTCCTCTGTTGTAACGCCGGGCGCGATCTTTTCTGCGAGCCGCGCAAGCACGTCAGCATGCCGCTTACCCAAGTCTCGAAGCGCCGCTATCTGTTTGTCGGTCTTTATGCGGCTCATGCAAGGCCAAGACGTGCACGTATGTCAGCCTGAATATCCTCAATGGATCTGTTGCCGTCAAGCTCTTCGATACGGTATGCGGGACTGTTCCGAAAGTACGCAATGGTGGGCACCACCTCGTCGTGATACCACGCGATGCGGCGACGCATGAGCTCCTCCGAGTCATCCGCACGCCTCCGTACCTCTATGGCACGCCGCATGAGCTCCGACTCTTCAACATCAAGCACAAACACCACGGGGTTGGTGCGCTGGTAAAACGTCATCGCACTGTCAAAGACAGACGCTTCCTCCGGCCTGCGCGGAAAGCCGTCGATAAGCAAGTGTTCATTGCCGGCCAAATGGTCGACAAAGTAACTCGCCCATAGCCATATCGGCAAGAAGGCCGGCTGAAGCGCGCCCCGCTCCTGAATATCCCGTATGAGCCGCCCCGTGTACGAATCTTGCTCGCTCGCTCTGCGAAACATATCGCCGGTCACCACATGGAGCGCTGTGCGCTCCGGGTCTATGCTCGCAAGATGGTCTCGTAATAGCGCGGCCTGCGTACCCTTGCCGCTTCCGGCCGGGCCATAAAATAGTACGGTGTGGAGTTGCATGACGCTTAGTGTAGCACAAACCAGCGGGCGGACAAAAACTCTACCTAATACTCCCGGATGGAGATTTGTGCGTCTATCTTGCGTACGAGGTCGAGCACGACCGACACGACAATGAGAAGAGCGGTGCCGCCTATGGCATAGGCCTGAGAGCCCGTAATAGCCTGCATACCGAGCGGCAACACTGCGATAGCCCCGAGGAAGAGTGCGCCCACGAGAGTGATGCGTGTAAGGATGTTCGCAAGATACGCTGCGGTGGCACCGCCGGGCCGTACGCCGGGAATGAACGCGCCCGACTTCTGCAGATTCGTGCTGATAGACTGCGGATCAAAGGTGACAGCGGTGTAGAAGTAGGTGAATAGCACCACAAATATGAAGTACAGGCCGGCATAGAGCCACTGTATCTGGAAATACGTGAGCGCCTGCTGCGCAAAGGCGGCCACCTGCGGCTGGTCCACGGTAACGAGGAAGTTCAGGAGCATCTGCGGAAACAGCAGTATGGAAAGCGCAAAGATGATGGGAATGACACCGGCTTGGTTGACCCGGAGCGGCAGGTATGTGGACACGCCACCATAGCTCTTGCCTCCGCGCACCTGCTTGGCGTAGGTGATAGGTACGGGACGCTCCGCTTCCGTGATGGTCACCACCGCGGCGGTGACCGCAATAGCTGCCACAACAACGCCCAGGTAGAGGGGTATCTGTGACGGATCGTAATTGAAAAGCACCTGGCTTGCGGTGGTTGGAAGCGCCGCAACGATACCCGCAAAGATGAGTACGGACACGCCGTTCCCTATGCCAAACTCACTGATGAGCTCACCTATCCACATGAGGAGTATCGAGCCGGCCGCAACCACAGTGACGTTAACGACAAAGGAGAAGAGCGTGAGGTCGGTCACGATACCCTGACGGGAAAGGAGCATAAGGAAGCCGAACGCCTGCACGAACGCGAGCGGCACGGTGAGATACCGCGCGTACTGGGTAAATTTCTGGCGTCCCGCTTCACCTTCTTCCGTGTAGAGCGCCTTCACCTGCGGTGACATGATGGTGAGGAGCTGCATGATGATGGACGCCGTGATGTACGGACCCACACCAAGCATGACGATCGACAAATTGGAAAGGCCGCCACCCGAGAATATGTTCAGGAGGCCAAGGAACTGGTTGTTTGCAAAAAAAGCTTCAAGCTGTGTGACGTCCACGCCCGGAATCGGTATGGTAGCGAGCGCGCGGAAGACTACGAGCGCGCCGAGCAAAAAAAGAATGCGCATCCGCAGATTGGAATCCGCAAGTATGAGCCTGATGCGCTGCATGAACGTACTGAACATAAATTGCTGGATGTGGCGCTCACACGTCGGGCACCGGAATACTCACACAAAAACTATAACACGTCACCGCCCGCTTTGCGTACCGCTTCGCCCGCCGCAGCGGAAAGGGAGCAGCCTGCGACAGTGAGCCGCTTTGTGAGTGCGCCTGTGGCAAGTATTTTCACTTCGGGAAGTACACCGGATGCACGCGAGATGAGCCCCTTGGACGCGAGGGTCTTCGGATCCACACGGTCGCCCGCCGCAAACACACGCTCAAGCGCCGCAAGCGAAACGGGCGTAGGCTTCACGCGGCCACTATGCACCGTACGTGCGCGATTTTTTCCGTGACCGCGACGCTTCGGGATCTTCTTGATAATGTCGCGCTCCACGGGACGTATCTTGCGCCCTGCACGAGCCTTCTGGCCTTTATGCCCGCGACCGGATGTTTTGCCACGCTTTCCGCCACGCCCGATGCGGCGCGCTCCTTTGTTCGTGGCTGGTTTGGTGATGTCGTGCTGTTGCATGGTAGTGGGCTTTACTGCACCTCTTTACGAGCAGCCTTGGCTTCGGGGGCTGCCGCCTTGCGACGGCGCGGCGTAAGTCGCGACAGCGCAAGAGTGGTCGCACGCGCGTTGTTCAGATGATTCTTGCTGCGCGAGAGGATCTTGCCGGAAACATTGCGCAGGCCCGCAAGCTCAAGTACGGTGCGTACGGCAGACCCGGCCTTGAGGCCCTTCCCGGGCGCAGGCATAAGCAGCACCTGAGACGCTGCATACTTGGCAGCCGACTCGTGCGGTATGGAGCCCTCATCGGTAATAGGTACGCGCACCAAATGCTTCTTTGCATCGCGCGTTGCCTTTTCAATGGCGAGCGCCGTGTCCATGGCCTTACCGAGCCCCACGCCCACCTGACCGCGACCATTGCCTATGACCACCGCCACACTGAACGCGAAGCGACGACCTCCCGCGACCACGCGTGTGACACGACGGATGGAGAGGAGTTTGTTGTCAAACTCGCTGCGTGCGCGCGGCTCACGCGCCCTGCGTGGTCGGCGCGGCATGCGCTCACCGCCGCGGCCACCGCGTGGCGCTTCCGCCGGGCTCTCCCCTTGTCGCGCTTTCGTCTGTACAGGTGTGTCTGTCATGGTGAGTATGTTTAAAGCTGCAGGCCGCCCTCGCGTGCACCCTCCGCCACTTCACGTATCGCGCCCGCGTACAGGAAGCCGCCTCGGTCAAAGACCACACACTCAATGCCGGCCTTCTTTGCGCGTGACGCTATCTCTTCACCCACCGCACGTGCGCGTGCGCGCAAACCTTCCGCCTTGACCGTCCGCGTGTTTGCCGCCGCCAGGGTGCGACCGGCTGCATCGTCAATAAGCTGCGCGTAGAGTGCCGTGTTGCTCCTGAAGACCGCCAGACGCGGGCGCTCCGCCGTACCTGCAATGTTCGCGCGTATGCGTGCGTGACGACGTGTCCTTTTTTCTGTTTTTGGATTGCCGGTGGCCATAGTACGCTATGAAGCTTTCTTACCCTGCTTACGGCGGATAACCTCGTCGCTGTAGCGGAAGCCCTTGCCCTTGTACGGCTCAGGCTTCTTGATAGCGCGAATGTTCGCTGCAAACTGGCCGAGTGCGTCCTTGTCAATGGAGGTCATGGTGAGCTCGTTCTTCTCTGCAGCTGCGGTAATGCCGGCGGGAATAGCGACCTTGACTTGGTGTGAAAAACCCACGTTCAAGGTAAGCTCGCTTCCCGCGACAGCCATACGGTAGCCTACACCCTCGAGAATGAGCTTCTTTGTGTACGGCGTACGGACACCGGTGAGCATGTTGCGCACATGCGCCGCATAGGTACCCCAAAGCGCGCGGGCAAGCTTCGTCTCGTTCTTCGGGCTCACCTGCACCTCACTGCCGGAGACCACCACCTCCACGTACGGATGGATGGGCTTGGAAAGCTCACCCTTCGGTCCTTTCACGCTCAAGACACCGTCCGAGACGCGCACTTCGGTACCTGAAGGAATGGTTGTTGGTCGTTTACCTATTCTGCTCATACTAGTAGTGAAGCGTGTCGTGTTACCAGATCTCAAACAAAAGCTCTCCGCCAACCTTTTCGCGTTTTGCCTCCTCGCCTGAAAGCACACCTTTCGGGGTTGAGACATAGAGCGTACCTGTACCGCCTCGTACGGACTGTATATCGGTAGCCCCCGCGTAGACGCGACACCCGGGCTTGGACACGCGGCGCACGTCATTAAAGCGGTACTTCCCCGAGTCCGACCGTGCGAGCGTAAGCTCAAGCGTACGATGTGCCTTCTTTCCGCGCTTGGCTACCTCGCTCACAATACCGCGTTCGCGCAGCTTCTCCGCTATAGCGGCCTTTATGTTCGAAAGAGGTACTACGACCACGTCCTTTCCGGCAAGGCGGGCGGTCTTGAGGCGATTGATCATGTCTGCGATGGGATCCATGGTGAGGTGAAGTATGAGGTACTGGTATGGGAATAGGCAATGTGTCGGCGAACTACCAGCTGCTTTTCTTAACGCCCGGAAGGAAGCCTTCGTTGGCGAGTTCGCGGAAACAGATGCGGCACATATCGAAGTCGCGCATAAAACCACGGCCGCGGCCACAGCGGAAGCAGCGATTGGTAGCCCGTGTCGTAAACTTGGGCTTCTTTTGCGAACGGGCGATGACTGATTTCTTTGCCATGTGATTCTCTGTGGTGTATGTGGTACGTAGCCTGTGTACCTTCTCCTCACGTACGGATATCGAAATAAAAACGCTCACCTCCGAGCTTGGCGCATAGTAGCAGTATCGTTCCAGACTGTCAACGCGACAGCCGGCACGACATACCCTATCGCTCACGCAAGGGCAAACCGATATGTCGCAGGTATGCCTCCGCCTCGCCTCGCGTCTTTGCGGTGGTCACGAGGGTCACCGCAAAACCGAACACATCGCGCTGCTCCTCGTCGGCCGTCTCCGGGAAAATGGTGTGCTCACTCACGCCTATCGTGACGTTCCCCACCTCATCGATGGCTTTGGGAGAAAGGCCGCGGAAGTCGCGCGTGCGCGGAAAGGCGATGTGTATGAGCTTGTCTACAAAGTCGCGCATGCGTGCGCCGCGCAAGGTGATCTGGTACCCCACCACGTCACCCTGGCGCACCTTGAAAGACGCGATGGACTTCTTCGCACCGCGTGCAGCGGGCTTCTGTCCGGTAATACGCGCCAGTCTGTCTTGTATGAGCTCGATCTTTTTCGGGTCCGCCACTTTGCCCACCCCCACCGAGATTACCGCCTTTACGAGCTTGGGTGTTTGCATGGTGTTCTTGTACCCGTGCGTTTCGCGGAGCGCATCGTACACCGTCTTTTGTTTTTCGATGAGTGAAGCCATGGTTTATGAGGAAAGTTTCGCGCCGCTCTTTTTTGCGATGCGTACACGTTTATCGTTTTCTTTGGACACTCCAACGCGCGTGGCTTTGCCGGACTTTGGGTCGCGGAGCCCCACGTTTGACACATGAATGGGCGCAGCAAACTCAATAATGCCCCCGCCCTGCTTTGTTTGCTTGTTGGTCTTGCGGTGGCGCTTGTGGACATTGACGCCCTCCACCACCACCTGATCGGTGGCAGGCAGTGCGCGGAGCACAGTACCGCTCTTCCCGCGGTCCTTGCCTGCTCGTATGATGACTGTGTCTCCTTTTCTTATTTTCATACTGTAGTGATACAAATGCGACTCCTCGTTACCCGATACCAATCAACGAATGTGTACTTGTCCCGCCGTAGCTCGTTTGCGAAGGGGGGGGCGAATGCTGCGAATAGATCCACCTATCTTGCTCTGACGCTGTGATCCATTCGTTGCATTCGTACCGTACTCGTGTAATTCGTATTGTGTTATAGAACTTCCGGTGCCATGCTCGCTATCTTCTGGTACCCCATCTCGCCAAGCTCGCGCGGGACGGGGCCGAACACGCGGTTGGCGCGGGGCTCTTTCTTTGCCTTGTCCACGATAACTACGGCGTTCTCATCAAAGCGGATGTAGCTTCCGTCCTTGCGGCGGAACGGCTGCGCACTGCGCACCACCACCGCTGTGAGGACGTCCTTTTTCTTCACCGCCTTGCGCGGCTCTGCCACCTGCACGGAAAGAATAAGCAGATCACCAATGCGCGCGTAGCGTCTTTTGCTGCCGCCAAGTATCTTAAAGACGCGTCCGACCTTTGCGCCGGTGTTGTCTGCTATTTTGACGATGGATTGTGGCTGGATCATGGATGAGTTTTGAGTGTAGAGTGGTCAGTGTAGAGCGCTCTGTCCTGTTGCGTGGTGCAAGCGACTTATCGAACAACAGTGAAGTGCTTCAGCTTACTCATCGGACGGCACTCGCGGATGGTGACCTTGTCGCCCTCTTTTGCGGTGTTGCCCGCATCGTGTACATGGTAGCGCTTCACGCGCGAAATAAACTTGCGGTACTTCGGGTGCTTCACAAAGCGTGTCACCGCCACCACCACGGTATCTTTCATCTTTGCGGACACCACCACGCCCGTAAGCGTGCGGGGTGTCGTAGGTGCGGCGGTGCTTTGTGTGTTGGGAGTATTCATGGGAAATGATACGAGAGCTATGCTACCTCTTCGGCCACCTCAGGTGCCGTGGCAGGCGTAGTGGCTTTTTTGGTCAAGATGCGCGCGATCGTCCTGCGGAGTATGCGGCCTTCTTTTGTGTTACGCACGCGACTGCCCGCCTGACCAAAACGAAACTGACGCAATGCCTCGCGCTTTTCAGCCAAAAGCTTGCCAAGGTCGTCGGCGCTCATCTTTTCCAGCTCTTTCATGTGCTTGTTCATATGTTCTACAGGTGAGTGCTTGAATGGTATAGCACGCGCGCGCCTTTGCTGCAACGTGTCACACTATGCACGGCTCGCGAAGCGTACGGCAACAGGCAGCTTTGCGCCCGCTTTCCGCAGGGCTTCCTTCGCTACGGCTTCGGAAACGCCGTCCACTTCAAACAGTACGCGCCCGGGAAGCACTTCAACCTCGTACGCCTCGACATCGCCCTTGCCCTTACCCATACCAACCTCGGCAGCCTTCTGCGTATATGGGCGGTCAGGGAAAATGCGAATCCATGTGCGGCCGTTCTTTCCCAGTGCGCGACTGATGGTGCGACGGGCGGCCTCTATCTGATTGCTGCGGATGCGGCCCTGCTCGGTGGCCTTGATGGCAAAAGAGCCGAACGAAACCTCCGTGCCGCGCGTGGCCGCGTGACGGTACTGCAAGGCGTTGCGCCCGCGGTGCCATTTACGAAACTTTACTTTTTTGGGAAGCAGCATGGTGGTGGTGTTACGCGTTTTCTTCGCCCTCGAATATCTCGCCCTTGTATATCCAAACTTTCACCCCAATGAGACCGGTGTATGCGATGTATGCCTCCGCGCGCGCAAAGTCTACGTCCGCGCGAAGCGTCTGGAGCGGCACGCGCCCGCGCTTGATCTCTTCGCTTCGGCTCATTTCGCTGCCGCCGATGCGGCCGGAAATGCCGATGCGCACGCCCAATACACCCCTGTTGGCCATCACCTTGTCGACCGTCTGCTTGAGGACGCGGCGAAACGGCATGCGCTTTTCAAGACCCTCAGCCACCATTTCGGCGACTATCTGCGCGTTTGCCTCGGGATTGCGCACCTCTTCGATATCAAACTTAACCTCTGCCGTATCGCCCGGTGAGAGCGTCGCCAGTTTCTTTGCTATTTCCTTTCGTATACGCTGAGCACCTTCGCCTGAGCGACCGATGATGAGGCCCGGACGCGCCGTCTTCACGATGATGCGCAGTATGCCGGCGTTGCGCTCTATCTCGATAGACGCAACGTACATGCCCTTGAGGCGCTTTTTGAGCCACTCACGGAGGAGTGTATCAGCACGAAGGTACTGCTTGTACTGCTTGCCGTCACGCACAAACCAGCGGCTCTTCCAGTCGCGTATGATGCCGATGCGTATGCCGTATGGATGTGCGATGTGAGTCATAGAAGCGAGTAGAAAGTAGGAAGTAGCAAGTAGTAAGCAGCGCGGGATTAACGATTTACCGGTTCGCGGTCGCGAAGCTCCACCTTCACATGCGAAGACTCGCGGTTGATGGGGGCGGCGCGACCGAACGCGCGAGGCATGTAGCGCGTAAAGGTCAGCCCCTTGTCGGCGGTAATGGTGGACACCACAAGCGACTCGTCCGTGCGGCTCGTGTCTTTCTGTCGTGCATTTGCAGCGGCGGATGCGATGAGCTTCTTGATGGGAAGCGCGGCCTTCTGCGGCATGTGCGTGAGGAGCGTGAGCGCTTCGTCCACCGTCTTACCGCGCACCACGTCTATGACGAGGCGCACCTTGCGCGGAGCTTGTCGATAGTTTTTTAGTGATGCTTTCATGTGATGATGTATTCGCGGCATTCGTACTCATTCGCAGATTCGTATCGTGCTATTTCTTACCGGTCGTCGTGGCTGCCTTGGCGGCCTTGGCTGCCTGTATCTCGGCGTCCTTGCGCTTCTGCTCAAGCTCCTTCTGGATCTTACCGCCGTGCCGTAGGAACTTCGTCGTCGGAGAAAACTCGCCAAGCTTGTGGCCCACCATGTCCTCCGTGCAGAGCACCTCCACGTGCGACTTGCCGTTGTGGACGCCAAACGTGAAGCCGACCATTTCGGGGCTGATGGTGCACGCGCGCGACCACGTGCGAATAACCCCGGTCGTTTGCGGCTTCTTGCCCTCTATCTTTTTCAAGACACGGGGGTCAACGTATGGTCCTTTCTTGAGTGAGCGTGACATGGTGTGTGATGACTGTGTGAGGTGCGCCTATACTACGCAACACCCCGAGTATTGTCAACGAATTACGAACGTTTCTTACCAACCTTCCGCCGCGAGACGATGAGGGCGTTGCTGTACTTTTTCGGTGCGCGCGTCTTGTGCCCCTTGCCTGTGGGCTTGCCGAAGATGGATCGAGCTCGACGATGGCCGCGCCCTTGCCTGCCTTCACCGCCACCATGCGGGTGATCTACAGGGTTCATGACGGTACCGCGTACGGTCGGGCGCTTGCCGAGCCAGCGGCTGCGGCCGGCCTTGCCGAGCTTCACGAGCTGATGTTCATCGTTTGACACCACCCCGAGCGTAGCCCATGCCGCGCTGTTTACCTTGCGCACTTCTCCCGATGGCATCTTGAGGTGCGTATGGACGCCGTCCTGCGCTATCACATCCGCACTGTTGCCCGCCGAGCGTGCAAAGCGTGCGCCTGCTCCCGGCTTGGTCTCGATGTTGTGAACCTGGGCACCGATGGGTACCGTACGAAGGGGCATACGTACGCCCGGTGCGGGCTTCGCCGTTTCGGACGCCACAAAGGTGTCGCCCACGCGCGCGTCCTTGTGTGCAAGAATATAGCGCCACTCGCCATCGGCATATACCACGAGGGCAATGTACGCGCTGCGGTTCGGATCGTACTCAATAGCGGTGATGCGTGCCGGAATATCCTTCTTTTCAAAGGTAAAGTCAACCGTGCGAAGCACGCGCTTGTGCCCGCCGCCCATGTGCCTGCTCGTAATGCGGCCCTGGCTGTTGCGGCCCGTGGCGCGCTTGCCGCCCTTGGTGAGCGCCTTCTTGGGCTTGGCGGAAGTCACCACGCTCTTGTACGAGCGAGTGGTCATGTGACGGCGCGACTGTGTTGTGGGACGATACTTTTTCATGGTATGAGACTGGTGCTTTTACAGGAGGTCTATCTTATCACCTTCCTTGAGGTACACGTGCGCTTTCTTGTACCCGCTTACCGTACCGCGACGACGGCGCGTGCGCGATATCTTGACGCGCGGCTGCACGCGGACCGTGTTGACCTTGACAGGCACGACGCCATACACCGCCTGCACTGCGTTCATGATGTCGCGCTTTGTCGCATCCACCGCCACATCAAATACATATACGCGGCGCTCAATGGCATACGTGGCCTTTTCGGTGATGCGCGGCGCGCGGAGGATGCGCTCAGGCGTTTTGGTGAGAGCGGCTGTCAGCTTGCCCTGCTTTGTGACGGCCTTTTTGCGCGCAGGCTTAGCCGCTGTACCCGCGTGCTTCTTCGCCTTTGTGTCTGATCTAGAAAAAATAGCCATGGTGGTGTTATTTAGCGGTGCGGGCGCGCTTTTCAAGCACTTCCACCGACTCTGCGGGCGATGCAATGATGAGGTACTTGTGGCGCAAGACTTCTACCGGATTGAGATTGCGTGCATCCTCAAGCATGATGTGGCCGAAGTTACGGAAGCTCTTCTTTGTTGCCTCGCCCGGCGCTGCGACCGCTACAAGGGCTGCATTTTTGCGCTTGGTTGCAAGCGGCGCGAAACCGTCGACCTTCGCAAGCGCCATGAGCGTCTTATTCGCCTCGGCGGCCTTGGGCTCCGCAAATGCAAGCTCGTCCAGGAAGAGCACCTCGCCATCGGCAAGCTTGCGCGAAAGCACCGCATAGAGAGCCTGTACGCGCATCTTCTTGTTTATCTTCTGCGCGTATGAGCGCTCGTTGCGCGGGCCATGCGCCACGCCTCCCTTGGTCCAGATAGGGCTGCGGCGGCTGCCGTGGCGGGCGTTGCCCGTACCCTTCTGTTTCCATGGTTTCTTGCCCGTGCCGGACACTTCCGCGCGGTTCTTCGTGTGTGCGATGGGCGTACGAGCATTGGCCTGCATAGCGGTCACCACCTGGTGTACCAGATCTGCGTTCCACGCGGCACCGAATACAGCCTCGGGAAGATTGATCTCTCCCGCCTTAGTGCCTGCCGTGTTGTAGATAGTTGCTTTCATGGTGTGGGTCACGATGCGAATCTACGAATGGGTGCGAATGCTACGAATAAATGCTCTACCGGCGATACATTAAGAGTGTTGCATACGTTAGTAATTCATTCGCTGCATTCGTAACATTCGTTGATTAGTATCGTGCTATTTTCCGCGTACCTCCACCAGCGAGCCGCGCCGCCCGGGCACCGCGCCGCGAATGTATAGGAGGTTCTTTTCGGGATCGACGGCCACAACTGTCAAATTTTTCGTCGTTACGCGGTCACTGCCCATGCGTCCCGCCATGCGCATGCCCTTGGGAACGCGCCGGCGAAGACCGCCACCGATGGATCCGGGCTGACGCTCGTTGTGTTTCTGGCCGTGGCTACGGGGACCGCCCGAGAAATCGTGGCGCTTCACCACGCCTTGGTAGCCCTTGCCTTTCGACGTACCGGACACCATGACGACGTCGCCAACCGCAAACATATCGGCAACGGTCAAAACCGTACCGATCTCTTGGCTTACTGACTCGCCTGGAGCGGCCCGGTATTCCTTGAAGTGCCTGAAAAGACCCTTCGGGCGCTGCGCCTTGTTGATGTGCTTCTCCTTAGCCTCGCCAAACGCAAGCTGTACAGCCGCGTAGCCATCCTTTTCGGGCGTTTTGAGCTGCGTTACGGTATTCGGGGTAGCCAAAAGCACCGTGGCAGGGTGTACGCGCCCGTCTGCATCGAATATTTGGGTCATATGCTGCTTGGTGGCGAGAATGAATTTCATGACGCGATACGAATCAACGAATGGGTACGAATGCTACGAATGTGGTACGTACAAAAAAGCCCGCACCGGGCCAAGCGCCGGTAGGGCGAAAGGTCCAGTGGTTCCCGCCTCTCAGCTTGGGAACATGGAAGCAGCGTGAAGCTGCGTATAGGCTCATGCACTATACACGAAGGGCTTTGGGAATGCAAATTTGACTTTTTCTCTGATATTTGCTATAATATTAAATTGAAGTGTCCCGCACTTTTCCACATAAGTAGGAGGACAAAATGATGGTAGTCCTATGGTTGGCGTTGGTCACTGTTGCTGGGACGGTCCTGGGCGCCTTCGTTACGGTGCCGGTGCTGCTCATCGTCACAGTGATTGCTATGTCCGTAGTGCTTTGGTGCTATCTCAAAAATCCTTCGGCCATTTACGGACCATCGGCGGCCGGCCTCATTGCTGGTATGTGGTTCATGTATTTCCTCACCACCCACGATGCGGCAGCGCGAACGTTCGTCGACACGTACATCTTGCGGTAGATCGAGCAAGCGAAAGAAGAAGGAGTAGGAGCGGCCATGTTCATTTTGCGTAGCCTCGACAAGAACGGCAAGCGTGTATACCGCACACGCAACGGCGGTTGGAGCACGCATCGGAACGATGCGTGCAGATACGAATCCCACGAGTTTGCGCAACGCGTAGCTCGACGGACGACGCCGCCGGCGCGCAACGCGCGTGTTGAGATTGAGTCTGTGCGCGAGAAGGAAAAGTAAGCGAAGAGTTGCAGATTCCTAGATCAGACCGATTCGAGTAAGCAAACGCGTCTCGCATCACGGCTCACCTTCGGGTGAGCCGTGAACTGTTTGTAGCTACCTGAAATTGTTGATAGTCTCCATTTTCGCTGATATCCGCGCGTGTCCGCCGTAGCTCGTGGGGACAACGAATGCGGGTGGTATCCGCGTCTAGCATCCAGCCTCCGCTAGAGCTACCTGCCTACCGGCAGGTAGGCGGATTACGTGGGATCTAAGTCGCCCCCACCCTGCTACGCCGGAGGCGACGCAGGTTCTAAAAAACTGTGAATTACGAAACTCCTCCCCACCCCTTTGCACCATACACCCCAAACACACCCGTTAGGGTGTAGCACGTACGCTTGATTGTCACACACACGAAGGAAATTGATTGTGCCTACGCGAGCACGAATGAAAGAAGTGCGTAGAGATAGTTTGCGAAGTACCCATTCACTGAGCGCGGAAGTGAGGTAACGAGACCGTGGAACAGCTTCAGGTTGCGGAAGTCGAACTCGATGTCAAAGCGTTTCTTGTAGAGGTGGAGCTGCCAAGCCTCGGCGAGCTTCTTCATGTTTTTGTACGGCTTGATGAGCACCCACCGCCGGTCGTTGTTCATGTCGCGCTCAAGTTGCTTTGACACGTACCCCGCATCCGCAACGATGATGCCCTCGATGTATTCGTTGATCTTGCGGAAGATGTCGCGGTCATCCGCGTTGGCGGGCGTGAAGCGGAGCGCGAGGAGACGTCCCGCAGCATCCCGTGTCATGGTCATTTTAAGGCCGAAATAGAAGCCTTTTCCAGAGTGGCCCCATGCGGCGAGTCCGGCCATGGTCTTGTGGTGTTTACCGTTCTTGGTGAGACACACGGGTATATCGGTCGCATCGGTGTACTTCACGATGTGCTGGTCCTTGTGCCCGAGCCGCATGAGGTATGCAAGGATCAGGAACACCAGACGGGCTGCACGATTGATCGCCTCCACAAACGTCTTGTACGAGCAAGGTATCGCTTCCTTGAAGTCGTCATATACGGACTTCTTAGTAGCGCGTGTTGACTGATGCCAGTACAGGCCCCAAATGACCGCGTCCAAGGGATTGATGGCTAATGGTCGACCCACCCTCTTTCCTTCGGGGAGGATGTGGAGTTTTTGTGCTATGTGTGTGACAATGTGCGTGAGGTTGTCCCATATCTTTGGGAACATACAATACAAGAGGCTCCATACGGAGCCTTTTGTATTGTATCGAAATGCAGTGCGGGAGGGAGTTTCGTAATTCACAGTAAAAAAGGCTACAACCAAAACGCCGGCCTTGCGGCCGGCGTTTTGGTAAGTCTTTCTAAGACATTTTCACATCAATGTTCACACCTGAGGGAAGGGAGAGGTTCGTGAGAGCCTCAATGACTTTCCCCGATGGGTTCATGATGTCGATAACCCGCTTGTGCACCCTCATCTCGAACTGTTCTCGCGCATCTTTGTCGATGAAGGCCGCGCGGTTTACCGTGTATTTCTTTATTTCCGTGGGCAGGGGCACCGGGCCGACCACCTCCGCATCGTACCGCATGGCCGTATCCATGATCTGCTTGATGCTCGCGTCGAGTATCTTGTGCTCGTACGCGCGGATGCGGATGCGGAGCTTCGTTGCGGGCGCCTCTCCCTGCTTGGCCTTCGGGGCCCTTTTGGCGGTCTTGGGTGCGGTAGGAGCTGCTGCCATGGTGGTGGGAAGCCGCGCCGGTTAGGCGACGACCTTTGTTACGACACCTGCGCCAACGGTCTTGCCGCCTTCGCGAATAGCGAAACGCTGCTGTTCCTCAAGCGCGACAGGAGCCACGAGCTTCACCTTGAAGGTGACGGTGTCACCCGGCATCACCATTTCCACGCCCTCGGCGAGTGTCACCTCACCTGTCACGTCTGTCGTGCGCACGTAGAACTGGGGCTTGTAACCCGAGAAGAACGGCGTATGGCGGCCACCCTCTTCCTTCTTGAGGATGTATACCTCGGCCTCAAACTCGGTGTGCGGGGTCACGGAGCCTGTCTTTGCAAGCACCTGGCCGCGATGCACATCATCCTTCTTGGTGCCGCGTAGCAGCACGCCCGCGTTGTCGCCCGCGCGGCCCTCGTTGAGCTGCTTGTTGAACATTTCAATACCGGTCACCGTGGTCTTGGTGGTGTCCTTGATACCGACGATCTCCACTTCCTCTCCCACCTTCACGATACCGCGCTCGATGCGGCCCGTGACCACCGTACCGCGGCCTTCAATGGAGAATATGTCCTCGATAGGCATGAGGAAGGGCTTCTCCACATCGCGCACCGGCTCGGGAATGTAGGTGTCGAGCGTATCAATGAGCTCGATGATCTTCTTCGCCCACTCATCGTCCGCGCTCGTAGCCTCAAGCGCCTTAAGGCCGGAACCGCGAATGATAGGCGCGTTCTTGCCGTCAAAGTTGTTCTTGTCGAGAAGCTCGCGGAGCTCTTCTTCAACGAGGTCGAGCATGTCGGGATCGTCCACCATGTCGCACTTGTTGAGGAACACGATGATCTTCGGCACACCGACCTGGCGTGCAAGGAGTACGTGCTCACGAGTCTGCGGCATCGCGCCGTCCGTGGCCGCCACCACCAAGACCGCGCCGTCCATCTGGGCTGCGCCGGTGATCATGTTCTTAATGTAGTCGGCGTGGCCGGGCGCGTCGATGTGCGCGTAGTGCCTGTTCGGCGACTCGTACTCGCTGTGGTGGAGCGCAATGGTAATACCGCGCGCCTTTTCCTCGGGCGCGTTGTCGATACCGTCAACGCCCTCAATGCGTGCGTTGTAGCCCTTGTCTTTCGCAAGGTTACCCAGCACATGGAGGATCGCTGCGGTCGTGGTCGTCTTGCCGTGGTCAACGTGGCCGATGGTGCCTACGTTCACGTGCGGCTTGGACCGATCGAATGCTTCTGCCATGGTCGTTCGCGTTATGCTCCTTCCGAAGTTCAGGGCGCGAGAACGGTGCCTCAACACCGGAAGGTGCGGATAATAATTCGCCCGGGTGTCGCTGCCTGCCGGGTACGTTCGCGTACGCGCTCGATCCGGCTGTGCTCCGCGCCTTCCGCAGAGAGCACAATGACAAAAAACACACGCAGTGCGGTACACGGCATAATACCGCACAGGCGCTGCAAGTCAAGGAAAAGTGAAGTGAGAAGTGGGCAGTGGTTAGTGAAAAGTGAAAAGACTCATCCTGGGATATATACGCGTTCCTGCAAAGCACCAAATACAAAATCACAAGCTCCAAGTAAACCACCACGAGCTGACGCTCGCGGTGGTTTACGGTAATTAAACAAATCCGCCGGATGCACGAGGCACCCGGCGAATACGAAGATCTGCTGTGGCTATAGGCACCGTTCGCACATATCTGCAACGGGGCTTCGCTCCCCATGCTGTAAGATGACGTGCCCGTAGAGGGGGTTGCCATACAGTTTGACCGCTACGTGGGCGAGACCGCAGTTGCTTGGCGAGAGATATTTATTGTCCAACTGAGCGAAGTTGCCCAGGACGACAATTTTAGATCCCAGTCCAATGCGGGTTCCAATGGTCTTCGCCTGATGTGGCGTGAGGTTTTGTACCTCATCCACAGTCACAAACGCCCGTGTATAGCTGCGCCCACGCACAAACGCGAATAAGTTGACCTCGAATAGGCCCGCCAGCGTCCGCTCCATTTGTTGCTGTTGGGCGCGCTTGGTGTTTTCAGTACCGGCGGTGGGTCCGTCACTCTTGCCACGACGCCCGTTCCCTTGCCTATGTACCTGCTCCGTCAAGGCTTCTGCTATGATCTCAAGGTTGTCGTACAGCGCCTTGTGCCACGGTGTGCCCTTCCCAGGCTCATCCCCCGGAAGTGCACCCGGATCAGTATCAACCGGGACCATGGCACGAGTGACAACAGCCTTGCGATACCGTCCGACAGCATGCGGTGGCTTAGACGAATGCATATCAAAGGCGACGTTCTGCGCGACCGCGGCGGCTGCCGTCATGAGGCTTTTACCTGTCCCCGCCCTTCCTATTAAGGTTACGAACGGGATGGTGGGGTCCATGAGCAAGTTCAACGCAGCTATTTGCTCGGCACTTCTTGCACAAATACCGGCCACGTTGTTCTGCGGAAGCGAGTAGTCTACGGACCGCTCCAGAAGAACGTGGTCGTCGTGGATTTGACGCACAATGAAGTGCCGGCCGTCGCCGTATAGGAAGTTGTTAATCTGCACAGGCGCAGGAAGTGCTAGCTCATCCGTCTTGAGCCGAAAAAGCTTGCGTGGGTTTCCTTCACCACCCGCAGCCACCAGATGCTCCCAATACGCACTGTGTAACTTCACAAGGCCGGTCTCAAGCACGTCCGTGTCTTTGATTACCATGTCGCTCTGGTAATCCTCGACATGCACCCCCAGCGCATCTGCTTGGATGCGCATATTATTATCGTTTGATACCAGCACCACATCGCGGTACGCGTGGCCCAGGTACTCATTCGACAGAAGCTTTGCTCCGGCGATGATCCTGTCGTCTGCACTTGCTTCGTCAAGCGCCAGCATGCGGACCATCTCACACACGGGAGCGGTGATGATAATCAACTGACTCTCCGTGGAAGAGTCTCCCCCGTTGGTCGGGTACCGCTTCCCAATGTTGGGCAGTACCACGGTGCCCTTCGCTTGGGCGTTGCGCCCGGTAATGTTCGTAATAATACGCGACACCTCGCGCGCATTCTGCGCAACATCGCTATCCCCAAGCTTGACCCCCGTTTTTTTTCGATCAAGCTCTTTAAGAACCGTGATCGAAATGGCCACGTCGTGAGGAGCAAACCTGTATATGGCCTGTGGATCGTGCAAAAGCACGCTCGTATCCAACACGAAAAGCTTCTTCGCGACGTCCATAGCCCACCTTTCTCAGTTTGTGATGATCTACCTGCTCGAAGACTACCCCACCCGTGGCGATATGCAAGCTGCACGGGATGTCACCCGCACACAACCCGCTCAACGTAGAGCGGGCTTGTGAGATGTGACACCAGGACAGCAACTATACGCCGCGCGCCTTCACGATATCCGCCGCAACGTTCGGCGGTACGACCGCATAGTGGTCGAACTCCATGGTCATTTGGCCGCGACCTTCCGTCATAGAGCGCAGTGTCGTTGTGTAGCCGAACATTTCCGACAGCGGCACCTTTGCGTGCACCGCCACCGCCATACCGCGCGGCTCCTGGCCCTCTATCTGCCCGCGCTTGCTCGCGAGGTGGCCGTTGATGTCGCCCATGAACTTATCGGGCACCACCACCTCGACCTTCATAATGGGCTCAAGGAGCACGGCGCCCGCTTTCTTCGCGGCATCCTGGAATGCCTGACTGCCCGCTATTTTGAATGCTATTTCGCTTGAGTCCACCTCGTGGTACGAACCGTCGTACAGGTCGCAGGAAATGTCCACCATCTTGTAGCCCGCCACAACACCTCTATCCATCGCCTCGCGCACGCCCTTCTGCACCGCAGGGATGTACTCGTTGGGGATGACACCGCCCTTGATGTTGTTGATAAACTCGAAGTGGTCTTCGCGTGTCGTGTTGTTCGGTATCTTGGCTCCCTCTTCAATGGCCACGAGCGGTTTGAGGCGCAGCTTCACATGGCCATACTGTCCGCGGCCGCCCGTCTGCTTGATGTACTTACACTCCGCCTCCGCCTCGCGCTGTATGGTCTCACGGTACGCCACCTGCGGCCGGCCTATGTTTGCTTCCACCTTGAACTCGCGCTTCATGCGGTCCACGAGTATTTCAAGGTGGAGCTCACCCATGCCCGAGATGATGGTTTCGCCGGTTTCTTCGTCCGAGGTGATGCGGAATGTCGGGTCTTCGTCGGCAAGCTTCTTAAGCGCAAGACCCATCTTCTCTTGGTCCGCCTTTGTTTTCGGCTCAATGCGCACCGACACGACCGGCTCAGGGAAGACTATCTGCTCCAGCACGATAGGGTTTCCCTCGTCGCAGAGCGTGTGGCTCGTCTTCGTATCCTTGAGGCCCACTGCAGCGGCGATCTCTCCCGCAAAGACCTGCTTCACTTCCTCGCGCTTGTCGGCCTGCAGGCGCACGATACGGCCCAGGCGCTCCTTGTTGCCGGTCGTGCTGTTGTAGATGTAGGAGCCCGCCTCTACGGAGCCCGAGTACACGCGGAAGAAGGTGAGGCTGCCCACGAACGGGTCGGTCTGGATCTTGAACGCAAGCGCACAGAAAGGCTCGTCGTCGGTCGCGTGGCGCTCTATCTCGTCGCCCGTACGCGGGTCGGTGCCCTTCACGGCGGGTAGGTCGAGCGGCGAGGGCAGGTAGTCCACCACGCCGTCAAGTACGAGCTGCACGCCCTTGTTCTTGAGCGCAGAGCCCGTGTACACGGGGAAGATCTCGTTCTTGATGACCGCACTGCGCAGTATGCGCTGCAGCTCCTCTACAGACGGCTCGGTACCCTCAAAAAATGCGTTCATCGCCGCTTCGTCGTGCTCCACGATGCGCTCCACGAGCTCTGCGCGATACTTCTCCACATCCGCCTTGAGCGCCTCGGGAATATCAGCCGTCTTGCGCACCTCGTT
Source organism: uncultured Candidatus Saccharibacteria bacterium (assembly GCA_964459635.1). Taxonomy (GTDB): domain Bacteria; phylum Patescibacteriota; class Minisyncoccia; order Phycocordibacterales; family UBA12088; genus CAYWMQ01. Next base: position 49,737 of record CAYWMQ010000002.1, read on the forward strand.
GCCCATATTGCCCTCAAAGTACACCGCCTGCCGGGTGAGCAGGTCTACCACTCCCTCATGCGCGTCCTCTTCGCCTATCGGGATCTGCATGCGCACCGCTTTCTTCGAGAGCCGGTCCAAAATGGACGCGTACGAACGCTCGAACGATGCGCCGGTGCGGTCGAGCTTGTTGATGAAACAAATGCGCGGCACATTTGCCTCGTCGGCGTAGCGCCAGTTTGTCTCGCTCTGCGGCTCCACACCCGCCACACCGTCAAAGACGACGACCGCACCGTCGAGGACGCGCATGGAGCGCTTCACCTCAGCGGTAAAGTCGATGTGTCCCGGTGTGTCGATGATGTTGAAACGGCTCTTTTTGGCCTGGTCTTTCGCATCCTCGCCCGTCTTTGTCCAGAAGCACGTAATGGCGGCGGAGGTGATGGTAATGCCGCGCTCACGCTCCTGCTCCATCCAGTCGGTCACGGTCTCTCCCTCGTGCACCTCACCTATTTTGTGGCTCATGCCCGTGTAGAAGAGCACACGCTCACTCGTGGTGGTTTTGCCGGCATCGATGTGAGCGATGATGCCAAAGTTACGGACGCGCTCCAGGGGATAATCACGACTCATATGACAGGATGCTAATTTTACTAATGACGTACGAATGCAACGAATAATTGACCCGTACGGTATGAATAAAAATCCGCGCAACGCGGTAGGTGACGACACTATACCGTGCGTTGACGGAATACTCAAGAGGTGATTAGGTGTGGGCAGACGCAACAGCTGGGAAGGACGTGCGTAATGAACGTAATCTGTAGGGGCATCTTAACGCGCTGGCCTGTCGTCAAAACCAGAATCTACGACGACCATGAGAACGGCATAATTTTTGCGCAGAACGACCCTGAATTACTCAAGTTCGTGGCAACAAGAAAAATGACGCAAATCGTCGCGCAATTGCTTGGCCTGCGACTCTATGCGGGCTCTGACGACACACGTGTGGATTGGACCGACCGGTACGCAATAGAAGTGCCCATCAGTACCTCGGGTATGGAAACGCGTGAGCCTGAGCGGTTTGCTCTAGTTGTACCGAACTATGATGCTCGTATTGAAACCTCGGAGACCATTGTCCGCGTGCCCATTGACGAAATCGATTCTACAGACTTGCCGGCTGTCACACAGGCGATTTGTGACGCGGTTCAAAAGGCACGGGAACCGCACGAAGCACGAGCAAAAATATACGAAGCACGAGCAAAAATATATCGTGTGGTTGAGGAACTCTTTGCATCTACCTAGTCCGTTGCTAGATTCGACCACCTGATTTAAGAAGCGGAGCCGCACAGCAGCTCCGCTTTTTTTGGCGACCCACAGCAAAGAAGTTCCGTGGAACAAAGAAGCGATGTGTTGGGATAAGCGTATGTTGGATTGGGGTGAGTGAGGGTGACAACGACCGCGTACACGCGAGCACGTGCGGCGAATTGAACGAACAACCGTTGACGCTGCGCCTATACGCAGATAGGCTCAAAATAGTCACAGGGAGCACGTATGCAATGTGTTGTAACTCGTCACTTTTCGGACTCGGCTTTTGGGCGATCGGACGGTTTCCCACGGACACAGACGCACGCGGCACATTTTGGATGTCAGGCGGATACACCTTTGCGGTGCGACCCGATGGAATACGCATGCAGGCCAACGGCAACCGCTCCTGTGAACTCATGGGTTTGGGCTATGTGGAGCGTGAATTCAATCGTGCGGCATAGTGTCACGCGGCGCCTCGGCGCCGCTTTTTATATTTGACTTTTCTTCAGAGAAGTTGTATCATGAATTAGGCACACAAAACATACACGCAGTGGAAGTGGGAGCACACACGATGGAAGTTTTCGTTCGGGAAACCGGCAAAAAGCCGGTCATTGCTACGCTTGAGGGACAGTCTCTCAAGTACACATCGTCAGATGGTGCTACTCGCAGAGTTGAGGTCGCTGGCGAGGCGATTGTGGGGCTGAAGCGTTTGTCCGAACTTGGCAGCTTATATCCCGCCTCCCGTGATCTTATTCTCGTCGTCGATCGCGCAGACGAGCCCGTCACCCATGTGCAGCCTGAAATATGGCTGATGGCATCAGAAACGCAGGTGCACATGCACTTTGCCTCATTGCCGGCGTGGTCCTTGCACTGGTACGGTGGCGAACGCACGCAGGAACAAGAACTGTGGCATCTTGCCGACACCTTAGCCGAAGGGGCATTAGATTTTGCGTCTGCTATTGCGATGCTCGACGTACTCTGTGCGAACCTTCGCACACGTGCCCATGAGGTGCTGGTGTCTAAATGCCAGAAATTAGAACGGGGCGAAAACACAGCTGACTAAGTATTACGTAGCAGATAAGCAAACGGTTGGACGCGGCACCGAAGTGCCGCGTTTCTTTTTTTTACTGCAACAGAAAAGGCGCTCCAAGCGCTGTCTCCGCGGTAATCCGCGTACAATCCGCGTTGCACCTGCGTCCCGTCCGCGACCACGCAAAGTGCGTATCCCACACCAGTTTTGTGGATGGGACGGCGGCAGCGCACTCGCCAAACTACGTAAGGCTCGGCCTATTCCGGCTCTGCGCTGCAAGACATGAACATGCGCTTGTGGTGCACTGGCTAAAGTAATGGCTACAGCGGCAAAACTGATGCAGGACGCTGCACATGCTAGCTAAAAATAAAACCCTGTCGGGGTTCTATTTTTACCAAGCGAAGTGCGCGAATGCTCTGTTGGCCTCGGCCATCTTGTGTACGTTTTCGCGCTTCTTAATAGCCTCGCCTTCATTCTTGGCTGCCGCCACTATTTCTTGTGCAAGAAACTTCGACGCGGGGCCACCGCTCTTTGAGCGGGCTGCAAGGAGGATCCAGCGCATCGCGAGCGCCTGGCGACGCTCAGGGCGTACCTCACGCGGCACTTGGTAGTTGGCGCCTCCGACACGGCGGCTGCGCACCTCTACCGTAGGACCTACGTTCCGGATAGCATCCTCGAATATTGCGAGTGGGTCTTCCGTTTCAGCTATCTTCTTTATGTCTTCAAATGCATCGTACACCACCTTGCGCGCGGTCTCTTTTTTTCCGTCGAGCATGACGCAATTGATAAACTTCGAAACACGCTCGCTCTTGTAGCGCACATCCGGAGCAATGCTGAGTTTTTTCTTGATGGGTCGACGCATATCTCGATACTAATCTACGAATTTCTACGAATACTGCGAATTAATGCTACTTTGCCGCCTTCGGGCGCTTTGCACCGTACATGGAGCGGCTCTTGCGGCGCTTGTCCACACCGGCGGCATCGAGCTTACCGCGCACCACCGTGTAGCGGATGTTGACGTCCTTCACACGGCCGCCGCGGATGAGCACCACCGAGTGCTCCTGCAAGTTGTGTCCTTCGCCGGGAATATACGCTGATACTTCCATGCCGTTACTGAGGCGCACGCGGGCGTACTTACGTATAGCGGAGTTAGGCTTGCGGGGCGTCTTGGTCGTCACCTTCACACACACACCACGCTTGAAAGGCGCCGCGTAGTAGGTCGGCTTGTTTTTGAGCACGTTGAAACCGCGACCGAGTGCGGGCACTTTCGACTTCCGTGTCCTGTCCTGACGGGGCTTGCGTACAAGCTGGTTTATCGTTGCCATGTGAGTATACCGCGCATCTCACGCAGTGCGCACTACTGTACTACAGTGCCCGCTACGATGCAAGCACATACACGGGGTCCGCTTGTCCTACACAAGGTTTACCGCATGCGGCCTCCCTTCCGAGCACTGCGCCATAGGTGGTCAAACTGTTGCGCCATAATCTCTGCCATATCCGCGCTTTCAACCGTCATGGCGTAATGCTCGCGATCAGAAGCTATGAACGTGACCTTTGTACCGTATACGCCGTACCCCATGGCCGCGGTGAGCTCGGGGGGCGCGATGCGAACTTCGCGCAGCGCCTCAGCATCTAAACGACGCGAGAGACGCGGGTCAGCAGGCTTCGGCATGTGCGATGCGGGCCATAGTACGCGAATGGAAATGTTCCTGCGTATGCGTTCCGACCGGTACTCCTCAAATATTTCGCCCGGAATAGCGTGGCGCATACTCCTCACCGGCCAGTACCAGCGCACAAGCGTGCCTGCTCGCAGTATGCCGGCAAAAACAGCACGGTATGCGCGCACACTGTCGGCAATGAAAAAACGGGGCGTGGCATGTGGCGTGGGCACCGCGCGCGTCAGTAACTCACCGAGCCCACGCGTAGCTGCAGCAAGGCTGCGCTGCCGCTCATCCGCCCAGCCACGTATTGCGGCTTGGTCCGCCGCAACGAACACCGGAGCTTCCCCTGTGTGTGCCTTGAGCACCAAACCCTGCTCTTCGAGCCAACGCAGGTGGTCGTACACGCTGGTACGGGGCATGTTGAGCATACGGGCTATATGCAGCGCGGTTGTGCCATTTTCACTGTGCAAAATGGCACCAAATACGCGCGTCGCATGCCAGCTGCAGCCGAGCGGCGCCATATGCTCATGCAACGCGGCCACAAAGTCGGTGTCGCTTTTTGTCGACATATGTACAGTATAGCGACTCGCGCGTACGGTGCAAAGAGACACGTACATGGAGGGTCAGTACGATGGACGACACCTATGATGCCTTTGTTACGCTCATCAAAGATATCGTCGCTAACGGAGACGCCAGCAAACTGGGACGGGAGCTCGGTGTAAACACGAGCACCGTGCTCCGCTGGGCGCGCGGCGAAAGCCGGCCATCCCGCGGAGTCGTTTTTCCTATCATGGAATTTGCCTCAGCACTTCAACAGGGCGATGCCGTCGTGAAGGCCGATTTTGTGCGCGCTATGGCTTGGGTTGTAGAACACGGGCACGCGGGCGTGCTCGCGCGAGCATTTGGTGTAAACCCAAGCACGGTCGCGCGGTGGGCAACAGACAAAAATCTTCCTCATCCGGCCGTTTGGCCCATACTCTGCAAATGGGTCAAAACGGTAGGGGAAGCACGCGGGTAGCACGCATGCGCAACGGGCGGCCATGGCCGCCCGTTTTTTTCGAGTCTGTGTGAAGCCTTGCTGCCCCTACAAAACACTATCAAGCGGCACGCCCGTAAGAAAACCGAATACGAGCGCCACAAATGCATGGAAGACGGGGCCGATAAAGGTTATGGCGAGGTACAGGAAGAGAAACACGCCTATGAGCCCGCCCTGCATCAAAAATGACTCAAAGCGTTGGAAGGTAAGCCCCGCGCGAAACGGAAGGAGCGACTTCAAGAGCTTGGAGCCGTCGAGCGGAGGGAGCGGCAGCAGATTGAAGAGCGCCAAGAGAATGTTGATGTACACCACTACCGCGGCAAGTGAAAGGAACGAGCCGGGGAGCTCGCCAAGCCCAAAGCGCACCAAGAGCGCAAACACGAGGGCAAGCGCAATGTTCACGGCCGGTCCCGCACCCGCCACGATAGCTTCACCCCAGCGCTGGTTGCGCAGGTTGTACGGGTTGTACGGCACGGGCTTCGCCCAGCCAAAGAGGAGCGGTGACTGCATGAGCACAAGCAGGCCCGGCAAGAGCAGTGAGCCTATAGGGTCTATATGTGGAAGAGGGTTGAGCGTGAGCCGCCCTTGAAGACGAGCCGTGGGGTCGCCCAAAAATTCGGCTGCATAGCCGTGCGAGACCTCATGAATGATGATGGAAAAGATGAGGGCGAGAAAGAAGAAAATGATAGTGGGGTCCATGATGTACGAGAGAAGAGATAAAAGAGAAGATGCAAAAGATAGCTGGACAGTAAAAGATATGGGGATGGATGCGAGATACTGGGATATTAAAGCGTTGATATACTTAGATATTTCGACCTTATGTTGTGTAAGAACTGAAAATGCTTGACAAAATATGCAGATGGGTGTATGATATTAAGTAGGCTTGGTCGTCCGGCTTTCCGCGTGCCCGCCACCCCGCTCACACTAGGGTGGCCGGCGTGCAAGCTTTCCGCCCGACGAAAGCCAAGCGCGTACTTCGGCCGCTGATCTCGGCTGAAGCGAGGGGGATGTCATGCGGCGCCGCATGCTCCCCCTTTTCTATACATAAAAACATGGCACACATGCTGAAGCAGGAAGACAGTTGCATTCCGCTACACGTATGGTACCATGCCGTAACCTATGGCGAAACAGTGCCCAATAACAAAAAAGACATCGCAGGTGGGCGGAGGCTACAGCAACCGCACCCGCGCGACTCAGTTTAACCCTACCGGCACACGCCGGCGCCAGGTGAACCTCATGAAGCGCCGCATTTACGTGCCTGAGCTAGGGAAGCACGTAACGCTCGCGCTTTCTGCGAAAGCGATCAAGACCATCAATAAAAACGGCGCGTACAAGACGCTTCTCGCCGCGGGAATTATTTAGGCCGGCTTGCGCGGAGCGACTGCACCTTCCTTTTGAAACACCCCCGCCGGGGGTTTTTTATTCCAAGCCCACCACCGGTGCGGCTCGGCGTGAGCGCGCCACTATATTTTGTATCTCTTCTTTAACGAGGTCCGGGTTGGGCACCTGTCGCATAATAAAGTCGCTTGAAATGCTCGCTGTCTGAATGCGGACATTTCCGATATGAAGCCACGTGGGTATGAGCCCGGATACTTCATACGTAACGTCCTGGATGCGATCGTGCGAAAAGCTTGAGACGTGCCGGCTGAAAAATCTCTTCTGTTCTATATCGATGATGCGCCGGTCGGTGATAACCCACACGTCAAGCCACTGGTCGGTCCACAACATAAAGAAGCGGATCCAAAAGAAGAGCGCCGCGAATGCAAGTACGAAGAGCCCGAGCGCAAGCGCGGGGCTCTGCGAAACGCCACTTGCGTGTGCAACGATCTCGCCCGCGCCGATGAGCGATGCAAGGAGCGACCATGCCAAAATGGCGCCCGCCCCCTCAAGCACCAGTCGCCACCAGTGCCTGCGCACGACCGTAAGCACCTGTTCGTCGGGACTTATGCCCAGCCTTTGTGCGGATGTTTTATCCATGTGAATACCAAAGCACCCCGAGCGCCATAAGGAAGAGGCAGGCGGCTACACCTGAAAGGTACACGAGCAGCACGAAACGCGAAGTGTAGCGGCCCGTGCTGTAGAGGTGCCAGTGCCACACCATCACCGCACTCAGTACGATACTCACGACCGCCGCCAATAGGAACATCCCCCATAGCACGAGCGGCATCGTGAGCGCGAGTGGCGCTAGATCATACACTGCCATACATGAAGTATACACCCGCGCGCGTTGCCCATCGCGCCGTATGCTATAGTGACGGTGCATAAAAGCAGGGTTATCGCCCCGCAGTAACCTTATGTACATATGTATATATTCATTGTTCTTGTAGTGGCGGTGCTATTGGCCATCGCTCTTATTAAGCAGATAGATCAGTACGAACGTGGCGTCATGCTCACGCTCGGCAAGTACTCGGGCACGAAAGAGCCCGGCTGGCGCATCGTGGTGCCTGTGTTTCAGCGCATCATTAAGGTAGACATGCGCGTGAAGGCTGTGGATGTGCCGGACCAGAAGGCTATCACGCGCGACAACGTATCGGTCACGGTAAACGCGGTCATTTACTACCGCGTGTTCTCGGCGGACAAAGCGGTGCTCGAGGTCGAGGATTACCGGTACGCTATCTCACAGTACGCACAAACGACGATGCGTAACATTGTGGGCGAGGTGACGCTTGATGAGCTTTTGGCGAACAGGGAGAAGCTCGCGGACCGTATACGCGAGATAGTGGATAAAGAAACGGATGCATGGGGCTTGCGCGTGAACAACGTGGAGCTTAAAGACGTGAGCTTGCCCGCCGACATGGAACGCACCATAGCCAAGCAGGCCGAGGCGGAGCGCGAGAAGCGCGCGGTCATCATAAACTCGGAAGGCGAGCTCGCAGCTGCGCAAAACATGGCAAAAGCGGCTGAAATACTTGCCGCGACGCCGGGGGCACTGCACCTGCGTACACTCCAATCTATCAACGACATATCGAGCGACGACTCAAACACCATCGTGTTTGCGGTACCGCTTGAGGTGATGAAGGCGTATGCGGGGTTTCAGTAACGCCATGGGGCAGTCAACACGTGTATACCACAGCGGAGACCATTGAGCATACGCATCCGGCTCGAGCATTAAGAACACGAACGAGACTGCTGCTTTGCTATTGAAACCAAGGTGCACATGCGAAAGATCTCATACTATGGTATGCTCGGGCGGGTATATATCTGGTTGGGGACATGACAGATGCTGCGACTGGTTGGTGCGTGGTTAATACTGCTTAGCGCTTCGCTCCTAGCGGTGAGCGGTTACTCTGCAGGTACCGTGCTATGCGTGTTCTTGGGCATCGCACTGTTCGACATGGTCATGTACAGCTACTTCAGATGGGTCGTGACGCGTGCACTGTACGACCGAGGATTTCATGACGGCCCGCCACAGCTTGCCGTGCTGACAGGACCGGACAACGTCACTCACTGGGTGAGCTGGCCTGGTGAACCGAACGCGTCTACGGTACATGAGTATTGGCAAGTCGCAATTCGGGACCTCAACATGGGACATCGTATTTTGTGGTATGGCGTGCGATATGGGACGCGCATGCTGGATCCTGTGTGGCTTTTCTTCCCGAAAGAAGTTGGGGGCCGCAACGCATTCTACGACTGACGCCGTGAGCGCTGAGGGAAACCTCAGCGCTTTGCTATTCATATGCAACTTTGGCCCCATCACTTTCAAATACGATCGTCCCTTCCTCGCACGTACCGAGCACGATAGCACCGGCGGCGCGCACGCGCTCCACCACCTCCGTATGCGGGTGCCCGTACCTGTTATCACAGCCTGCGGACACTACAGCGTACTCGGGGCGTACGGTGGACAGGAAGAGCGCACCACTTGAGGTGCGCGAGCCATGGTGTCCCAGCTTCAGTACCGTGCTCTTGAGAGCCGTACCGTGTACCCCTACCATATACTCTTCGATTGCCTCCGGTGAGTCACCTGTGAGCAAAAACGAAACGTCACCGTGTACGAGACGCAGCACCACCGAACCCATGTTCGCCTCCACCCCACGTACGTCGCGGTCGGGGAAAAGCACATCCACGTACACATCTTCGTCAAGCGCTAACCGCTGTCCGGTTCTCGCCGCAATCGGCGTGAGCCCCTCATCGCGTACGGCCTCTTGGAGCGCGGCGTAGTCGGGCCCCGGGTCTTGCACGCCAGGCTCCATGAACGCCCCCACCTCGTAGCGCTTGAATACGTCAGGCAAGCTTCCTATATGATCGAGGTCGGGATGAGTGACGAGCACGAGGTCTATCCTGCGATCGGAAAAAGGCAGCAGCATCCCAAGCTCCTGCAGTACCGCAAGCCCCATGCCGCCGTCTATGAGCATCTGCCTGCCACTCGGCGTTTCAATGAAGATCGAGTCGCCTTGGCCCACATCAAGAAACGAGACGGTCAATACATCTTTGGAGGCGGACACATCTGCGCGCTCAAAAAGAAAAAGTGCCATAGAGCACAACACGAGCACTATGAATACGTGCGCATGTTTTCGGACGCGCTTCAGCATGGGAAAAGTATACCAAAACCCACCCGCGCCTATGCGACGCGGGTGGGGCATTTGCTACAGCGGCCAGAGCCATGAGGTGGGAGTTACGTGCTCCACCTGAAGAGCGAGGGTGAGCTTTTCGCGCTCACAACGCGACAAGTGTTCCAGAATGTCTTTGTCGAGCGCACGGACCATAACAAAGCCCTTGCAGGCTGTTCCTCGCAGCACTTCGACGCGCCTTCCATATAAGAGGGCTGCACTGTCAGCGAAGTCCCGAACGGCATTGGTCATCCTCATCTCACGCACCGCAGCCTCCTTTTCCTGAGCCGATGAAACTATCTCACCACAGACGCTACAGCTTTTGCCACCCTTTTGTCAAATACCGCAGGAATGATCTTCTGTGCCGTAGGTCGCGCCACAAGAGCAGCGAGCTTTTTTGCGGCGCGGAGTTTCATGTCGTCCGTGATGCGCCGTACGCCATTATCGAGCGCACCGCGGAATATCCCCGGAAACACGAGCACATTGTTTATCTGGTTTGGAAAATCGCTTCGCCCCGTCGCAACAACCGCCGCGCCCGCCTTTTTCGCGTCTTCGGGCATTATCTCGGGAATGGGATTGGCGAGCGCAAATACGATGGGCTTTTGTGCCATGACGCGCACATGCTCCTGATGAATGGTGCCCGGGCCCGACACCCCCACGACCGCATCTGCACCCGCCATTGCCTCCAGCACCCCGCCCTGACGAAGTTCTCTATTGGTTATTTCCGCCAATGCACGCTTTGCACTGTTGAGGTCGCTTCTGCCGCTTTCTATGATGCCGCGGCTATCTGTTACTATCACATCACCTACGCCGTAGCGTACGAGGAGCCTCGCGATAGCGGTACCCGCCGCGCCTGCACCCACTATGGCTATGCGTGAGCGCGCCATGTTCTTGCGCACGACCTTGTGCGCATTGATGAGGCCGGCCAAGACCACAATGGCGGTGCCGTGCTGGTCATCATGCATGACCGGTATTGAAAGCTCGTTCTTGAGCCGCTCTTCTATCTCAAAACACTGCGGCGCAGCGATGTCTTCAAGATTGATGCCGCCAAAGGTGGGGGCGAGCGCTTTCACCGCGGCCACTATGTCGTCTGCGGAGTGCACATTGAGCACAATGGGCACAGCATCAACATTCGCAAACGCCTTGAAGAGGAGCGCCTTGCCCTCCATGACGGGTAGCGCAGCCTCCGGGCCTATGTTGCCGAGCCCCAACACGGCAGAGCCGTCAGAGACCACCGCGACGGTGCGCCCCGCGAGCGTGTATGCGCCCACCTCATCCTTGCGCTCGGCAAGGTACGAAGACACCGCACCTACGCCTGGTGTATAGAGAAGGGGCAGCGTGGATGGGTTTGTGCGCACGAGCGGGCGGACCTCAAGCTTGCCCTTGTGCTTCTTATGGAGCGCAAGCGCACGGGTCGCAGTGTCCGTGCCCGCGCGTGCACGTGGGTGTGTGTCTTTGCTTTTTGCCATATGCTTAGAAACAACCGTGTGCCGCCGCGCGAGCTCGCTCTCCATAGCTCATATTGTACTCGGGCTGTGAGAGACGCTTCTCGTACTCCACACAGTACTCGCTTGGCTTACCGTCAAAAAAAGCCTCACGGTTGAGGTAGAGATACCCCAAGCCCACTATGGCTAGCACGGTCACGATAAAACGTACCATGTGGATAGTGTAGCACGGGCAACATGCCAGCTCTACAACGCGGTGTGTGGTACAGTGGGGATGCCTACCAGTAACATTTTCTCGTATGTCCTACACACCACACACCTTCAGCTTCCCCGCCATAGCGGGTATATCCGCAGAACAGCTGGCGCTCCATATCGGCCTCTACGAAGGGTACGTGAAACACGTAAACTTGCTCACCGATGAACTCGCTGCGCTTGGCGGGGACGCCTCACACACGTACGCAGCACAAGAGCTCCGACGTCGGCTTGGCTTCGAATGGAACGGCATGCGCCTTCACGAGCTCTACTTTGAGCCGCTCTCGGCAGGCGCGCTTCCGCTTCCTGAAGAAAGTGCGCTTGCACATGCGCTTGCGGCACAGTACGGGTCTTTCGACGCGTGGCGTGAGCGCTTTTCCAAGCTCTCCGCGCGCGGCCCCGGGTGGGCACTCCTTACGTACGATGCCGCGTCCACCGCGTTCCACGAGGTCTGGGTGGCCGACCACGAGATAGGACACCTGGCAGGTCTACCCGTCATACTCGCACTCGACCACTGGGAGCACGCGTACCTCAAAGACTACAAGCCAAGCGAGAAGGGTTCGTATGTAAACGCATACTTGGCTGCACTTAACTGGCCGCTCCTGGCTCAGCGCTTTGAAGCTGCTCGGTAGCACCCATCCTTCGCGTCAGAAGATACCACGCCCCGCCCGCCAAAGCGTAGAGCGCCAAGACCCATACCGGGCTCATGGGCGGTACGGTGATGGACGCGTAAGGGAGCTCTGCGCCTGTGCGTACCACAAGAAATACGTATGAGAGCATGAGGTGGGCCAAATACGCGAGCGGGAGTGCGAGTGCCGTGCTTAGAAGCGCAAGCGCCCCGGCAAGAAATCCGATAAGCATGAGTACCGGCACGAGCGGCAGCACGAGAAGGTTCGCCGCAAGCGCCACAAGTGAAAGCTCGCCCACTTGGTACCAAATGAGTGGAAGCACCGCGAGCTGTGTCGCGAACGTGGTCGCGACTATCTCGCGCAGTCCGACCATGTCCGGCACGTACGCAAACCGCGACATAAGCGCGGGCGTAAGGCCGATGAGTCCCGCTGTCGCCGCAACAGACAGCTGGAAGCCCGGATCGAAAAGGAGTACGTACGGGTTGTGCGCCACCATAGCCGCCGCCGCTACCATGAGCGCGCGCAGCACCGCATACGGCCGTGTGGTATAGACGGCCAACAAGCCCAAGAGTGCCATGATGGTCGCGCGTGCGACAGCCGCCCCCGCGCCCACCATGAGTGCAAATGCGACGATACCGCACGAGGCGGCGATGAAGCGCAAGCGAGGCGAAAAGGGAGCGCAGAGGGCATAGATGAGATAGGAGACAATGGTGAGGTTGAAGCCTGAGAGCACCACTATGTGCACCAACCCGACCGTTTGAAAGCGCTCAAGCCATGCTTCCCCAAGTGAACGCTTTACGCCCACTACGAGCCCACCAAGGAGTCCTGCGCCCGGCTCAGGCACGACGAATGCAACAGACGCAAGCCACGCGCGCTTGATCGTAAAAAGCGAGGCGAGTACGAGAGATGCATGGCCACCACTTACACGCTCGGCATTGGGGTACCGCATCACATAGTGAATGCCGTCTTTCTTTAGGAAACCCGGGTAATCAAACACGCGTCCCGCGTCTGTTTCAAACGCTTCGGGCACGCTCACGGCGCCGCGAAGAGCGAGCCGGTCGCCATACGCATACGCGGGCCGGTGCGGCATGCGGGTAAGCACCGTGATACGCGCCGGTGCCCCTGCCACCGTATCGAGCTCGACTGTGTAGAGTGTATTGGCATCGCGCACGTCCGGCTCGCGCACAACCACGCCCGACGCTTCGATGTGCGCACCATCCGGGAGCAAAGGGCTCGGCACCGATGCTCGCTCCGCAAACTCGACGCGCACAATGCCGAGCGAGCAGGAGCCCACACACAGGACTACAAGAAGCGCTACAGAGTGCACGCGCACGCGAGGTATTAAGACCAAGAGGAGTGCGGAGCATACGAAGGTGGCGGCTATCCACCAGGGTACGGGAAAGAGCAGCGCAAACCCAACACCGAGCACAAACGCCGCAAGCGCACACATGAGCCCAAGACGCATGAGAGCAGTCTAGCAAGAACGCGCACGCGCTTCGCGCCAAACATGTGCATAGAGCAACGCCGCGGGGTAAACCGCGGCGTTAGGTGCGCTCACTGAAGTCTGAAGTCAGCCGAAGCATAGCGGAGCTCACGCTTGCTGACGAGGGGGCTGCACACGTAGTGGACATGGAACAGTTTGCCATCCAGGTGAGCTTGCCACCATCCTAAAAAGCGATGCAGCTCGGGGAGCTCCGGCAGTATGTCCAAGAGTTCATACACAAACTCCTGCAAGATCCGCGGATGATCTGGCATACGGTAGTTGATTTGCGCCTTCACAATTACAAACGGGATGACGTTCATCATGGCTCACCTCCTCTCTCAAAAGTAGCAGAGCCTTAGATGGTGTCAATGGACACCAACCCCCGCATGTACGGAAAACAAGAGATGACAGACAAGAGACGAAAGAATACGTGCATCTGATCTGTGTGTTTGTTGTCTCTTTTCTTTTGTCTCCGTGTCTCACGCCCGATCCATCGCCTCGTTCGCCATACGGTCCGCGCGTGAGTTCTCAGCGCGGGGAATGTGTGTAAAGGTAACGTGCGGAAAGGTCGACACGCGCAAATTATGTACGGCGATGTAGAGCGGCCAAAGTGTCTCCTCCTTTACCTGGTACTCGCCATTGAGTTGCTTGCAGATGAGTTCCGAATCCATTTTTACGTTAACCTGCAGCTCTTTGCACTGCGGCGCACCAAAATGTTTTTTTATAGTCTCAAGACCGAGAATGACGGCATGGTATTCCGCATAGTTGTTGGTCTGGTGCCCGAGGTACTTCGACACTTCCTTGATGGTCTTACCGTTCTCGTCGAGTATAACCGCTCCCGCTCCAGCCGGCCCGGGGTTTCCGCGCGCTCCGCCGTCAGTGTATAGGTACATGGTCTTTAGGTTTGACATGGTCTGAAAGGTTAGGAGACACTGACGGCAAGCCTGGACGTGAGGGGGGTCAGGGGAACACCTGGACCCCCGTGGAGGAATGTCGTGAGGTCCGCGCGGTCGGTTGAGCGTCGGAAAACCGTGGGTTGCCCAGGAGACCTAGGATTCGCCCGCGTACCACCATCGGTGTGGAGTATGACTGTTCGCATGGGATTCACTATATCACGAAGAGAGGCCGTCCAAAGGACAGCCTCTACGCACTCGTTGCGCGTTGCTAGGTAACAATACGCGCATCAACCACCCTGGAGCCGTTTTTCGCGTACCATGCACGAACACGCTCAAGCTGCGCCCGCGCCTCTTCCATGCTCGTGTTTTCCGGAAGCTGGTACGCGACCGGAATTTTTTTACCAGTCGTTGCGATGTAGCTGAAGGTTAGCTGCATTGCACTGCCTCCCCTTGCACTAGTTCCGCAGACATGCCCGGTAGACCGCGCTGTCGCTCAGTGGCTCCACGTCCTCACGTCTAAAGCCGTGCGCACAAAGCGGGACGCTAGCAAACGCAATCCATGCTTTGCCTGCTTCATCGTACGCTACTGTGAGGGCCAATTCTGCATCGCCCTCAAAGCGAACGACGAAGTACGTACCTGGAACGGGGGCATCTTGATCGGTGCCTCCGTGGCCGGTAGGCACGAATTCGCGTTCGCGTAAGACTTTAGAATAGTTCATCATCGCCTCCAATCGCTAGGCCCAGCTCAGCAGCAGCAGCTGGGTGGATTGCTACCCGTCGCAATTTTACAACGTTGCGATAGATATGTCAACAATCCTCATCCGTAGCTCCGGCGTACGTTTGAAGTATGAAGCCTCAAGGTAGCCGGTGAGCGTCACATGGTCGCCGGCCTTACTACCCCACTTCTCCGGCTTCGTGAAAAAAGCGATGCCGTGTACAGGACCGCGCGCGCCTCTAAAGGAGACTTCGAGATGCTCGTTTGCTTTGCCGAATGTTCGCACCTGTTCGAGCGCGACGTCCGCGAGCTCCAGCAGGGGGCGCGGGTTGCCTTCGCCAAAAGGCGCAAAGCGCGCAAGCTCGCGATAGAGCGGCCAATCAAGCTCGCTCGGCTCTATACGGTAGGCCGTCTGTGACGCGGGCAGCTCGCTCGGAGCTGCCGTATCGAATGCAGCGTCGAGCGCGTCTTCGAGGGTAAAGAGCTGTTCCTCTGCGATACTGAAACCGCCTGAGAAAGCGTGCCCTCCGTACTCAATGAAGCGCGTGCTCACCTGCTGCATCAAACCATGCACGTTTGCGCCGTTGTATGAGCGGCATGAGCCCTTAATGGTAACACCCTCCTCCCTTCCCCAGAGGAAGACCGGGCGCTCGTACTCCTCGGCGAGCGTGTTCGCCACGAGCCCTAAGAGCGAGGGCTTCCACATGACGTCGCCGAGTACCACCACGCGCGCCAAACTCGCGCGCGCCGCGAGCCTTGTGCGCGCCTCTTTCACCATAGCCGCTACGTACCCCTTGCGAGCCGCATTTATTTTTTCGAGCTCATCGGCAAGCTGCGCCGCAACGACCTCATCCGTGGTCGAAAGCAGGCGAAATGCATCCGCCGCGTGCCCCATGCGTGAAGCGGCATTGATGCGGGGCGCTATGGTAAAGCCGATGTCTTCTTCGGTGAGGTACTGTTGGCGTGCGCGCGCTTTCTTGAGTAATGCCTGTAGCCCCGGGCGGCGCGACTTCCGCAGCACCACCAGTCCGTAGTGTGCGAACGCTCTGTTCTCGCCCGTAAGCGGCACCATGTCGGCTATGGTCGCCATGCCAACCATGTCCAAGAGCCACTTTTCCCACCCTGCGGGTGGAAGGTTTAAGGTTTCAGGTTCCAGGTTTGAGAGATGGCGGAGCAGGCCCTGGACAAGCTTAAAGGCGACACCGGCGCCACAGAGCATGGGCTCGGGGTACGCACAGTCCGCTTGTTTGGGGTTGAGTATCGCGTACGCCGGGGGCAGCGTCTCGCCCGGTATGTGGTGGTCCGTCACAATGACTTCAAGGCCGATGCTGTTCGCATAGGCGACGTGCTCATTGTCCGCTATGCCGCAGTCTATGGTGATCACGAGCGATACGCCGTCCTTCTTGAGCGCATCAAGACCGGGCGCGTTCAGCCCAAAGCCGTCTTTGTTGCGGTGCGGTGTGTGATGCACTACGTGTGCATATCCGAACATGCGGAAGAGATCCCACAGCACCACCGCTCCCGGTATGCCGTCCATGTCGTAATCACTCCAGAGCGCTATGCGCTCGCCGCGCTCCATGGCATGCGTCACGCGCTCACACACGCGTGCCATGTCCTTCATGAGAAAAGGGTCGTGTGTGTCGCGCTCCCAGTCGGGCGCAAGAAAACGCTCCGCCGCCTCTGCGTCCTCAATACCGCGCGCCGCGAGCAGCCGCGCCGTCAAAGGCGGATATCCTGCCCGCGCGGCGTCGCGCACGAAGTCTGCTGCGGGCTCCTCCATATTTAACGCGCACGCGAATGCTCGGGACTCTCGCCGCGTGCATTTTCGCGAAACCACGTGAGGAGGGTACGCGTGTCTTGCTTCCAGTCATCGGAGCCGAGCACCACCACACATACCACGCGCGTGCGCCCGTCTACCACTACCGTAAAAAGCCCGACGGATGTCTGTCGCGCCTCATCCGTAAAGCCGAGCTTTCCTCCCATGAAGTGCGGGTCCCGCGCGAGTTTGTTCTGGTTTTGCACCGGCCACTCTGTGCCGTCACTCGCGGTAATGGTCATGCTGTCGTCGCCTGAAATATCGAGCAGTCCCCGTTTGCTGTGGTAGAGATACCTGCCCAAGACGGTGAGATCTTCCGCGGTCGAAACATTGCGCGGTGATAGACCCGATGCATCGGCAAAGCTTGTGTTATACATTCCAAGCGCGCGTGCTTTCGTGTTCATGCGCGCGATGAACTTCGCGGTACCGTGATGAGCAGCGAGACTCTCCGCTACGCCGTTGTCGGACGCGAGAAAGAGCGGATAGTAGAGCTCACCCACTATGTACGCGCGCCCGCGCACATCTACCTCTTCATTAAGCCCGATGACTTCGGATGCCACGAGCGCGGTCGTGAGCTTGGTAATGGATGCCACAGGATAGCGAAGCTCCGCATTTTTCGTGAGGTACATATCACCCGTCACCGCATCGCGTACCGCAAAGGCGCGCGCGGAGACAGCCGGGGCTGTGTCGTGACGCACAGACACGGCACCCACCGTGGCTGCAATGTCCGGTACCGGGGCGAGCACGTAGACTTGATCACCCACTTCGGTCTCCGCATAGAGCTCCGCAGCATCGCTCGCATGGAGCCGTACACCCGCGAGCGGCGATGGTGCGCTCGCCTCTTCCTCGTCCATATCGGCTGTGCCATATACCGAATAGCGTTCGTTGAAGCGTAAACGAAAAGGCATGTACCGCTTGTCCACCTCCGAGTACCCGAGCTCTTCCTTAGCCTCCACGGTAAAAAGCCCTGCCGGGACTCTATCGGGCCCGCTCGGATCACTGTGCGCGAGCACCTCATACGTGGCCACCTCCTCGCCGTCTTCGTACACCGTGAGTTTCATGGCAGGCAGGTCGATACCAATGAAGCCTCCGCTCTCAGGAACATACTCGTCAACGGTGCGCGGAGCCTGGCCCACATCCGCCACAGCCTGTGTGGCGTTTGCCTCAAGCGCACCCCGCAGGCGCTCCATCGCTCGCGCCATGAGCGGACTGCTGTGAGACGCGGGCACCGTGGCCGGGGCGCCGTACACATGACGACCTACCGCGGTGCCGCTCAGGTGCGCAAAACCGGCGAGCGCAAGCACCAGCACGCACAGCTTGATGAGAAAAAAGAAGCCCTGGCTGTCAAAGGAAAAGTTACGCGGCATACGATATGCTGGGCTTGAAACTTCGCTCTATTTTAGCATATACTTGCAATCACTCGCACACGACCTATCATGAACGCCACACTTTTCACGAGGATCATACAACGCGAAATTCCAGCGGAGATAGTATACGAAGATGAGCATACCCTCGCGTTTCTAGACATCAAGCCCAACAACCCGGGCCACACCCTGGTGGTGCCAAAAACACCGTACCGAAACATATTCGACGTGCCCGAACAAGAGTGGCTCGCGGTGGCTCGCACCGTGCGACTGCTTGCACCGATACTCATGCGCGCAGTAGGTGCGGAGGGTGTCAACATCAAGATGAACAACGGGGACGCGGCGGGCCAAGAGATCCCGCACCTACATGTGCATCTCATTCCCCGCTTTACGAACGATGGCCATACGCACTGGGCGGGCAAAGAAACGCGCAAGGAAGAGCTCGCGCGCGTGAGAGAAGCGGTGCGCGCGGAACGTTCGCAGGCCGCATAAAAGCACCGCCCCGGTTGGGGCGGTGTAGTGGTCACGGTGTCTGCATGAGCTCCAGCACCTTCTCTGCAGGAAGCACGCACAGGTGGCTTTTTGGGGAGTACTCTTCCAGCACTTTCCAACCGTACGGGTAGTGTCGCGCCAAGAGCCGATCGACCACAAAAGCATCTGCGCTGAACGCGCGCAGTGAATTGAAGTGGATGCGCAACTTCCGCGCCACACACTTCGTAGTTGCCACATAGAGCCGTTCTTTGTAGTAGAACAGCACGAGTTTGGCTGTATTTCCGGTGAGCAGTTCTGCAATAGGCCGCCATGCGGCCCTACCGCATCGTGCGACAGGCTCACCTATAGCGACCGTCCAGCCACGTGCGGTCGCCACTTGCTGTATTTCCTCCAGAACGCTATTTGACACAGCACCTCCTTACTATGGCTCTTTTATGTACGCTACTGTATTTGGCCACGCTGTCAACTGGCTGCAGGTGCGCTGGCGTGCCGAGGTCGTCTATACGCCAGGAAAATTGCCGCACATGCCGCACCGAGGCCGTTTGCCACCAAGTCGAGCGCCGTATTGAGGTAGCCACCGACACCTGTCGAGGGGAGTGCCGCGTACGCCGCAAACTCCACCACCTCATTGAGCGCACCAAAGCCCATGCCAGCCATCGCCGCAACGAACGCGACCACACCGAGGCGTGCGCCTGCGCGAAGCTGTGGCGCAAGGAGCTCGTACGAAGCAAGCGTGGCCACGAAGAAGCCGTAAAAATGCACAACTTGGTCGTACTTGAGGATGATATCGTCACCTGAGCGCCAGAGGTCGACAAGCACGAGCCGGTAGAGCACCTCACCGTTTGCCAGCACCACACCGCCGCCCGCCATGTGGAGGAGCGACCACACAGAGAGCATGACCAGAAGCGGCACAGAAAAGCGCGTCCGGTGCAGCGTAGCAAAAATGAGCACCCCAAGCACTAAGACCTGCGCGGCGTATGCCACGAACTCGTAGTTGCCCTGCGCAACAAACGCCAGCGAAAAGGGCACCAGGTACGCGAGGTTGAGTGCCGTAAAGAGGAGGTGTGTGCGCGTGAAGGTCATGGGTACAGGCGGCTACGCAGCCGGTGATCGCTCAAGTGCGGTCACACCGGGGAGTGTGCCGTCCACCAGGTAGTCGAGCATCGCGCCGCCGCCTGTCGACATGAAGCTGAACTTTTCTTCAAGGTGCAACGTGCGTATTGCGGCCACAGTGTCTCCTCCCCCCACTATAGACTGCGCGGATGAGTCTGCCACAAGCTGCGCCACCGACTGAGTGCCCTGTGTGAAGCCGCCTTCGTAGAGGCCAAGCGGGCCGTTCCAAAGCACAAACGCCGCACGCGCAATATGGACACCGAGTGCAGTGACCGACTCGGGGCCGACATCTACGATGCGATCCTCCGGCCCCACGTTCTGTACCGCTTTCTGCTGTACACCTTGCGGTGTTTCCACCGTCACATCCACGGGAAGCAGGAGCTTGCCCGAGGCCAAGAGCTCCGCAAGCGCCGGGTCACCGTCGGACACGAGCGACTTGCCTATCGGCAGTCCCTGTGCGCGCAGAAAGTCATTTGCGAGCGCGCCGCCGATGAATATATGGTCGTACCGGGGCAGCGAAGACTTAAGCAGTGGCTCCTTTGTCTCAAACTTGGCGCCTCCCAGTATGAGTAGCGAGGGACTCTCGGGTGCCAGACCCTTTGCGAGCTTGGTAAGTTCACGCTCCAGGAGCAGCCCTGCAAAGCCCGGTATGCGCGCAGGCACACCCACGACCGATGCGGCCGGTCGGTGACACACGCCAAATGCGTCATTGACGTACAGGTCGGCAAGCGAGGCGAGTGATTCGCTGAGCGCATCGCCATTTTCCTGCTCACCGGCGTCGCGGCGCAGATTTTCAAGGAGAAGCACACCGCCCTCGGGGAGCTCCGCTATCGCGCGCCGGGCCTCTTCTCCGACAAGGTCACTCACAAAGCGTGCCTGCGGCATGAGCTCACGCAACACCTCGTACACAGGCACAAGCGACTCCTCCGGCTTGCGGCCAAGGTGCGCGCATACGATCACTTTTGCGCCACGGTCAGAGAGATATTGAAGCGTGGGCACTGCAGACTCGATACGAAAACGGTCGCCCGCCTTGCCGTCCTTGACGGGTACGTTAAACTCCGCCCGCACGAGCACGCGCTTGCCGCGCAGCTCCGGCATATCCTTCAGGGTACGAAATGTTGCCATAGGTGGAAATGATTACAAAATAATGCGGTAATAATGAGAGGCGTAAACCCATGAGCTCTGCATGGGGACCAACGCGAAAAGGTATTGGAAAAATGATACTTAGTATTCTCACCCTACAATACTACGTATCATTTTTTTCCGAGCGCCTTTTCCGGCTTTCCTTGTGGTGCGACAGCAGCCGCGACAATTGCTGCGAACTCTTTCGTATCAAGCGACGCGCTACCTACCAAAAGGCCCTGCACGCCGCCTGCACGCATGAACTCAGCTGCGTTGTCGTGCTTCACCGCACCTCCGTACAGGATGGCAAGCTCCGCCGCAGCCGGCCGGCCGAACTTCTCCGTTACGAGCTTGCGTATGAAGAGCTGCATTTCAAAGAGCGCGTCAGGCGACATCGCCTCCTCCGCGCTCTTACCTATCGCCCACACCGGTTCGTACGCGATGATGACGTTCTTCAGGTCTTTGCGCTTGAGCAACGCAAGCAGTGCCCGAACCTCTTCTGCGACAAATGTGTAGTATGTGCCATCTTCGGTGCGCTCTGTTTCGCCGACACAGACGATCGGGCTCACGTTGCTGTCGAGCGATGTGCGCGCCTTTGCAGCCACGTGTTCGTTGGTTTCACCAAGCGCCCGTCGCTCGCTGTGGCCGACGATAGCGTACCGCGTCTTCCACGACGTGAGCATGGACGCGGACACCTGCCCGGTGTATGCGCCCTTAGGCTCAGCGGAAATATCCTGCACCCCGAGCGCGACGGTAGAGCTTTTGAGCTCAGGAGCCACCGTCGCGAGGTACGGAAAGGGCGGACACACGACCACTGTTGCCCGCTTTTCTTTGCCAAGCGCTTTTTTCACACCAACGGCGAGACGCTTTGCTTCAGCGAGTGTTGCGGGATTCATCTTCCAGTTGGCGATGATGTACGTGCTCATACACGTGTATCGTACCATACTCTGCTACCCGACCCGAATGTTTCGTGAACCGCACGTACACCGTCCACTTGCACGCACCACTCCACCGCACCATACGTAATGTATCTCACCCAACAGCCGCACAGCCATCCCCTCACCTTAGGTACGGCAGCATATCTGATGAGTGATGATTCTTGTGTGTATACTTTCACACACGGTGTTCGCTACGTATACTGGACACATGCATACACCTGAACGTGAGCTGTCACCGAAGGAAGGTGCCGCCCTCATCTCCCGCGCGCATGAGGTGCGGGAGGCGCCGGCGCAGCTCCGGATCGAATGGGAGCCCGCCTGTGCCGAGGAGCACGCGGCCATGCGGGTCGTGTCGGCGCTGCGCGAGGCGGGCGGCGAGGCGTACTTTGTGGGCGGCTATGCGCGCGATCTTGCGATGCGCTCCATGCCGGAGGCATACCCGGACTTTCACTTTGAGCCGCACGACATAGACATAGTGACAAGCCTACCGCCCGACCGTATAGAATCGCTACTGGAGGAAGCAGGTATGGCGCAGCGCTCGCACGGCAAAAGTTTCCAAGTGTGCCAGGCACGCGTCGCCGAGGGCGAAGCGGTGTTTCGCTTTGAGGTTGCCGCATACCGCATGGAGGGCACCTACAGTGACGGGCGAAGGCCCGATGTTACGGAGGTCACGCGCGATATCAGAGAAGATATTGCCCGGCGCGACTTCACCATGAACGCGCTCCTATTCGACCCGGACACGCATACCCTTATCGACTACTCATCCGGGCTCGCAGACCTACAAGAGCGCCGCCTTGCCTTCATCGGCTCTGCCGCCGAACGCATCTCGGAGGACGCACTCCGCATGTTCCGCTATGTTCGCTTTAGCGCTCGGTACAAGCTCGGCTTCGACACCGAGGCGGGCGAGGCACTGCGCGCGTATGCCGAAATGGTGGAAAAGCTGCCAGGGGAGCGTGTGAAACAAGAGTTTGACCGTATTCTCACGCTCCGTCGCAGCGCGTTTGCCGTGGCAGACTTGGCGCGTTTCGGCCTCTTGGAGCGCGTGCTGCCAGATGTGTCCGACTTGGCAGGCGTGGAACATACACCGCCGGGTGTAGCGGCCTCCATACATGCGGAGGGGGACGTGTTCGCCCACACGCTTCGAGTGCTCCGCGCCGTGGAGCGCCCCGAGTTTCACACAGCGGTGCGCGAGACACTGGGGCTTGGAGAAGAGACCCCGCCCGATGAGGTGGTGGGGTCTTTCTACCGCCGGTATGGAAGCGCGGTGGCATGGGCGCTGCTGCTGCACGATATAGGAAAAAAAGATACACAGGAGTATGTGCCGGAAACCGATGAGCGCCCGGCGCGGTACGCGTTTCATGCGCACGAAAAACGCGGGGCGGAGCTTTTTGACGTGCTCGCCGCAAAACGCACGCTCCCGTTCTCACTCACGGACGCTCGCCGCGTACACTACCTGCTGGAAAACCACCTGGAGGCGCATCGCTTTACCAAAGATACGTACCGGATCCATGGTGCGCATGCGCGGTCCATATGGAAAGACACGGATGCGGAAGCACTCCTCTTTGTGGGGCTCGCAGATACATTGGGCAACTACAAGAAAGGCGGCAGCCCTACAGATGCTCTTCTGCAATTTCGCGTAGGCATGGACAAGCTGCACGTGTGGCGTGAAGAAGAAGCGCGTGACGCATGGGTACATGAACATGCCCGGGGCGTCAGCGCGTACATCATGGAAGAACTTGAGCGCGTTGCGCCCGCGGGGTCCGCTGATGCGCGCGTACTCATCGGACCGCTTAAAGATATGACGCTCGCCCGCATGCGCGTACGCCAGATCAGCGCCGATCCCGAAGAGATCCACCGCGCGATACGCGAGATGGTGGCACTTCTCGAACAGCATGGCCTCATAAACGCCTTAGGAGAAACAAGGCAGAGCAAGAAAGATGTGTCTGCACAGATCGCACGCAAAACACAAGCGCAAGAACTTTTGGCTGAACGCTACCATATCCACCCTGCTGATGTGCTATAGCTCTACTCCACCTCTCGCCACTCAATAAAGCGGAAGTTCGGTGAGGTAAAGGGGGTGAGCGGCGGCGGGCTTTTTGCAAGCGTACGGTCGGCACTCGTCCGCTCTACACCTCCCCCCACCCCACATCATCAAAGTACACAGGGGCTGCAGTATCCCTGCTCTGTACGAAGACCCATGCGGTCGTTGCCCCTGCGGGAGCGGTCACCTCGCGCACAGCCTGTGTCCACGCGGACGCAGCAGGCAGCGCAAGGTTGTGCCGGGTGTTCGAAAGCTCGTTGCCGGAGCGGTCGAGCCACTTCACGACGAGCCAGGCGTTGGTACCCTTGTACCACGCGCTGTAGGTATAGCGGGTGTTTGGAGTGACCGCGAGCTTGTTCTGGGTGTCTGCGTACACCTGTGTACCACTTGTGTTCGTGTCGCCGTCGAGCTTGTAGCTGTACGTACCGCTGTGGGCTGTCTCGGTGGTGCGGGCTATGGTGCCTTTACTCGTGGTCCAGAAGCCCTTCTGCCAGCCATCTTGGGTTTCAAAGCTCGTGTTCGTGAGGGTGGTGGGAAGGGGCTCGGTGACTCTAGAGAAGGAGAGGTCGTCGAAGTACACGGGGAGTGCGGTGTCCCTGCTCTGTACGAATACGGAGGCGCGGGCGGCACCTTGGGGTGCGTCCGCGTACCGTAGCGCTTCGGTCCAGAGAGCACTGGGCTCAAGGCTCCAGTTGTTCCGTGCGGTAGCAAGCTCAGTACCGCTCTGGTCAAACCACTTCACGACGAGGTAGGCGTTTGTGCCCTTGTACCAGGCTGCGTAGCGGTAGCGGGCACCTGGCGTGACGGAGATACGGTTTGCGGTATCGGAGTACACCTGTGCACCACTTGTGTTCGTGTCGCCGTCGAGCTTGTAGCTGTACGTACCGCTGTGTGCGGTCTCGGTGGTGCGGGTGATGGTGCCTTTGCTCGTGGTCCAGAAGCCCGTGAGCCACGCGGTGGCGCTCTCAAAGGAGGGGTTCTGGAGGAGGTTTGGAGAGGGCTCGGGTGTCGGCGCGAGGGTCACGCTTGTGCTTGCTCCTAGGCTGGACTCGTTCCCTGCGCGGTCGGTGGCAGAGATGGCGTACGTGTACGTACCGGGCGCGAGAGTGGTGTCGGTGTACGAGGTACTGCTCGTGGTACTCTGCATGGCGCCGTTTCGGTAGATCGTGTAGTACGCAAGGCCAGACTCGGAGTCGGTCGCGGGGCTCCACGTGAGGG
>CAYWMQ010000003.1:0-2646 GCA_964459635.1 uncultured Candidatus Saccharibacteria bacterium
AAGAACAGTTCCCTAACTTCGAAGAGCGAAAGGCGTTTGTGCAGTCGGTACTTCGGCCCGTTCGTGAACGTGTACGCGAAAATACTACAGAGTAACAAAAATTGCCCCTAACCGCTCAGACAGGAATACCCTTCCGCATTTCATGAACGCGCCGCCGTGCCCGCGCTTCGCTTCATGCGCCCTCCATGGTATTCTCAGTGAGTTAGCATTCACCTCCACCACCATGCATACACTCACTCTCGCCGCCCCAACCTCATCCCTGAACACGACACTTATGCTCGTCGCAACGTTTGGCTTCCTGCTCTCGCTCATCTAGTACATAGGAGCATGTACACATAGAAAAGACGGCGCTCACACGAGCGCCGTTTGGCTAGTGGCTTGTGAGCCATGGAAGGAAGACTTTATTTTCATAGTGCTCGATTTGCGCGTAATAGTGCAGCTTGTCGCTTGCCTCTTGCACATGCCAGTCCAGCCCACGTACGATGCGCAGATTGTTCCACACAAGCCTCGCGGTACGGCCATTGCCGTCCACAAACGGATGTATGCATAGGAGCCAGCAATGGACAAAGAACGCAGCGAAGGGCACGTAGCCAGACGCTTCGTTATAGCCCATGTATTCCGCCACCATGTCATCCCAGTCCTGCATGAGGATGGGCACCATGTACGGCTGGGGCATCTCTCGCGGGCCTACCCACACTCGCACCCCGCGGTAGCTACCGGCATGCCACTGCATCTCGGGCACATTGCGCGCGAGCATCCTATGTAGGTCGAGTGGGTGTATAAGCTGCGGCTGTGCCGCGAGCTTGGCTGCTTCCAAATGCCCTTCAAACAACGGCCCGGACATATCGTGGATGTCCTCTATTTTGTTGCTCTCAAGCACGTGGCGCGTCAGCACGTCAATGCTTGTATTTGCCATGTCGCACCTCCCATCAAAATCCTCACACACAATGCACGAACACCACATACACGTAAAGCCCCACGACCAATGCATGGCGGAGTAGCCACACCCCGCCACAGGGTGTACAATGGCCCCATTCTAAGCTGAAATGCCTATGCAAGCAGTTATTCTCGCAGCAGGAAAGGGTTCGCGAATGCTTCCGCTCACACTCGAGCGGCCGAAGCCTTTGGTCGAAGTGGCGGGTGAGCCGCTTCTTTCGCATATCGTCCGCTCGCTTCCGGCAGCCATAGACGAGGTCATCATGGTGGTGGGGTACCGGGGACAGGACATCATTGACTACTTTGGCGACACCTTGGAGGGCCGCACACTGCGCTATGTGTGGCAAACGGAAACGCGCGGGACTGCAGA
Organism: uncultured Candidatus Saccharibacteria bacterium; assembly: GCA_964459635.1. Lineage (GTDB taxonomy): Bacteria > Patescibacteriota > Minisyncoccia > Phycocordibacterales > UBA12088 > CAYWMQ01. The sequence continues at coordinate 1,307 of CAYWMQ010000003.1, forward strand.
TGCGCTCAGCCGCGCGCGCGAACACCTCAAGGGCTCATTTCTCCTCATGTACGGCGACGACCTCATAGACTCCGATAGTATTGCCCGCGCTCTCGCACACGAAAGCTGCCTGCTCTCGTACGAGCACCCCGAGCCGAAGAACTTCGGCGTGATACTCCTTAATGAGGACGGCACCGCACGCTCCATTATCGAAAAGCCGGAGGTGCCGCCATCTAATCTAGTGTGCGCGGCGGGCCTAGTGCTCCATGAACGCATTTTTGACTTCTATGGAGAAACACCCGAGGGACGCGAGTTTTACCTCACCGAAGTGGTGGACCGATACGCAAAAGCCCACCCGGTCAATGTGGAGACTGTCTCCTTCTGGTGCCCGGTGAACAAGCCCGAGGATATCCCTCGCGCGGAAGCGGCCCTTGATATGCTTGCTGCCACCGCCACTGTGGAGCAAAACACTTCCCCGGTAGTGTAGCGCGCGCTACACTACAAGCATGGCACCCACTCATACTGCGCAGCAGGCAGTGCCCCCCCTTTCACCTGCGAAAGAGCCTCAGTACCATGAGCGCTTTCCGCGCGCGTCTATAGAGTGGGAGGCCGATGAGTACCCGCACAGCGATAAGTCCAACGACTGGTACTGGGCACTGGGCCTCGTGGCAGTATCAGCTGCCGTGGCGGCTCTCCTTTTCAACAACGTTCTTTTTGCTGTATTGATACTGCTCTCATCTTTTGTACTTGCGCTTTTTGCCTCGCGCAAACCGGAGCGTGTGCGTTTCGCCGTGATGCAGCGGGGTATCCGTGCACACGGTAAGCTGTACCCCTATCAAACCCTCAAGTCCTTTTACATAGAGGAGTTGCCGGGGCGCACGCCAATGCTGCTTCTTGAATCTTCGAAGGTAATGACGCCGCTTATCGTACTACCTCTAGAGGGGGTGGACGCTGACCATGTGCACGACTTTTTACTCGACGTGCTTCCCGAGGAGGAGCACTCCGAACCCTTGCCGCACCGATTGATGGAGTGGTTGGGGTTTTAGGGTTTCGCCGCGCTATTCTCGGACCGTACTCCGGCCTAGTGAAACAATGGTCGGCAGCCGCGAAATATGGGCAACTCGCTCGTACACTCACTCAAACACTCCCACGCTCCGCTTCGCCTCCCTCATGCTCGGGTGACCTCCCGGACATGTTTGCGCAAAAGCTTTCCTTTTCCCTGTTGGTGGTTGAAGGTGGTGTAAACGCGTGCATATGGCCAACTTTTCTGGTATGGTGGTGCCATTGCCCCTGTAGTTCAACGGATAGAACGCGGGATTGCGGATCCCGTAATGTAGGTTCGATTCCTGCCGGGGGCACAA
>CAYWMQ010000003.1:2746-10625 GCA_964459635.1 uncultured Candidatus Saccharibacteria bacterium
GCGACTGCCGTGGCCACGGCAGGAATCGAACCGTAGGAGCCTGTGAACAAGGAGCGTAGCGACTATGTTCACAGAGCACCTAGACCGAAGGGAGAGGCGTTCCTGCCGGGGGCACATTGGTAGAACAAAGAAACACCTGTGATAAAGGTGTTTCTTTGTTCTAGAACGCAAACCCGCCCGAATGTTGCCGTTCGGTACGGGTGGGCTGCTTTGTGTGCGTGCCGATGTGCCTTTGTGTGTTTTTCAAGTAATAAAAAACACCCTGCGGCGTTTCTTTCGTACCTACCCTTTCTACATTCTACTATCTACTTTCTACACGCTTACTTAGCCGCCTTCGCAGCCACAGCCTTGGCGAGGCGAGACTTCTTGCGTGCTGCGGTGTTCTTCTTGATGACGCCGCGCTTTGCAGCCTTGTCGATGGCCTTGTACGCAGCAGGAAGCCCCTTTGCTGCATCCTCCACCTTCCCCGCTGTGGCAAGCTCGCGCACGTCCTTGACCGTACCCTTCATCTCGCGCTTTTTACGCAGGTTGAAGACGCGCTTTCGCTCGCTTCCGCGCATCGCCTTTTTTGCTGAGGCCGTGATAGGCATATGTGCCGAAGAGCATAGCATGACCCCCAAAAAATGCAAATTCGCGGGTTGTTCAAATAGCGCCATGGTCACACTTCCGCTATTATGAACCTGACGAACGCGACGGCGCCACTCTTCGCTCTAAACTCTAATCTCTAAACTCCTCATGATCGCCCAACTGACCGGCTCTGTCTCCGCGGTACGTCCCACATGGTTTGCGCTAATGGCGGGGGGTGTGGGCTACAAGGTGTACGGCAGCGCATCACTCCTTTCCACCGTGCGCGAGGGTGAGGAATGCACCGTCTGGACACACTTGGTGGTACGCGAGGACGCGCTCGACCTCTACGGCTTTGCCGAGTATGGTGAGCTGGAGCTTTTCAAGCTTCTCATCTCCGTTTCCGGCGTGGGGCCAAAGGGTGCGCTCGGCATCATGAGCCTGGATAAGCTCGACAAGCTCAAGCAAGCCATCGCGGCATCCGACGTTGCGTACCTCACCAAAGTGTCCGGCATCGGCAGAAAGAGTGCTGAAAAGATCTGCGTGGAGCTGCGCGACAAGCTCGGCGAACTTGAAGTGACGGGCGCGGCGCAAAGCAGAAGCGTGCAGGCTGATACATTGGACGCGCTCATGAGTTTGGGGTACCGTGCGGACGAAGCGCGCGATGCGCTCCGCCTCGTCTCCTCGGACATTACCGACCGCAGCGCGATCATCAAAGAAGCGCTCAAACTGCTCGCGCGCCCTTAGCGCCACGCCCCACACTCCATGCACTCGCTCAAAAAACTCATTCACATGCTCTTGCCGCGCGGGCTGTACGCACGCATGGCGCCGCGCTACCACTCGGTGCTCGCCACATGCGCCGCGCTCAAGTATCACTTTCCCTCGCGCAAGCTTTACGTAGTAGCTGTGACCGGCACCAAAGGGAAGAGTACGGTAACGGAGCTCATATCGGCCATTCTGGAAGAGGCGGGCCACACCACGGCGCTTTCCAACACCATACGGTTCAAGGTGGCGGATGTGAGCGAGCCCAATAGGTACAAAATGAGCATGCCCGGGCGCTTCTTCATGCAGTCCTTTCTTCGGCGCGCAGTGAGCGAAGATTGCGGATTTGCGGTTGTTGAAATGACAAGCGAAGGCGCGCGCTACTTCAGGCACAAACACATCGATCTGGATGCGCTTGTCTTCACCAACCTCTCACCCGAACACATAGAAAGCCATGGTTCTTTCGAAGCGTATCGTGATGCCAAACTCATGCTTCGCGACGCGCTCACACGCTCGCGCAAACCAAAGCGAGTGGTGGTGTCCAACAAAGATGACGCGCACGGGGCTCTTTTTGCGGAAGTTCCGCCCTCGGTCGAGAAGCGCATGTACTCGCTCAAGAATGCAGAGCCGCATGTGGAAAATGAGCGGGGCGTTTTGCTCACCTTTGAGGGCGTATCCATACACTCACCGCTCGTGGGTCTTTTCAATGTGTACAACATCCTCGCTGCCGCCACGTTTGCACGCGCGCTCGGCATACCGGTCGAAACCATCAAGCGTGCGGTTGAAAAGCTGTCGCTCGTGCGCGGCCGCGTCGAGCGTATTGACGAGGGACAAAACTTCACCGTGGTGGTGGACTACGCACACACCGCCGACTCGCTGGAAAAGCTCTACAGCGCATTTGAGTCGCAACAAAAGCTCTGTGTGCTCGGTAGCTGCGGAGGTGGGCGCGACAAGTGGAAGCGCCCCGAAATGGCGAAGCTCGCGGCGGGGCATTGCCGCGAGGTGATCCTCACCAACGAGGACCCGTATGATGAAGACCCGGCGGCCATAGTGCGCGAAATGGCAGACGCCATACCGGAAAAGAGCCCGATCATTATCCTGGACCGTCGCGAGGCCATACGATACGCACTTTCAAAGGCCATGCCGCGCGATGTGGTGCTCATTACCGGTAAAGGAACTGACCCCTACATCATGGGGCCCCACGGCACCATGGAGCCTTGGAGTGACGCTGAGGTGGTGAGGGAGGAACTTAGAAGACTAGCGAGCAGTGAGTAGTGGGGACTGCACATGTACACGGTCGTGCGGATGAGTGGGGCTAACAAATCACAAATCCAAAATATCAAGCTCCAAGTAAAACCAAAGCACCAAATCGATAAGCGTGCTACGTTCGCAATATTTGAATTTGTAATTTGTTTGGAACTTGTGATTTGGGATTTGTAAATTCTCCTGCTACAACTTGAAAAAGTTGTCTCGGTACCACCTGAGCTCCGCAATGGACTCATAGATATCATCACGTGCGCGATGCGCCTCTTTCTTTTTCACCTGCTCGTAGAGCTCCGGGCGCCAGCGGCGCGCGAGTTCTTTGACGGTAGACACGTCAATGTTGCGGTAGTGCAGGTGCTCTATGACACGCGGCATATACCGTGCCAAAAACTCACGGTCTTTCGAGATGGTGTTGCCGCAGAGGGGCGTAACACCTTTGGGTACATGCTCTTCCAGAAACGCGACGACTTCGTTTTCGACATCGGGTAGGATGTGCGGTGAGGTCAAGCTGTCGGCAATCAGGTTGTGTTCCCGTAGCCAACCCTGCTGCTCTTCGGACACCGCGTCGAACACTTCCTGTGTCTGATGTATAACCTTGTCCGGCCCTTCGGCGATCACGTTCAGGTCCTTGTCGGTCACAACAACGGCTATCTCAAGGATATGGTCGCGGACCGGATCGAGCCCCGTCATTTCGAGGTCCACCCACACCATCCGCAGCGTCTTGTCTTCTTCCATGCACGCACTATAGCATAGCAAAGTGGGCGAGTAACGAGTAGTCGAGTACCGAGCCACTACGACGCACGCCTCGTAACTATCCTACTCGCTACTCGTCAAACGATACAAAGCGATCCCCGCCGCGACCGACACATTGAGTGATTCCTTACTTCCGCGCATGGGTATTTCAATGATCGCATCACACTGATCGAGCACATCCTTTGGCAGTCCCTCCACTTCCGCCCCCAAGACCAGAGCGACCCGACCATGTACTGCGTGCTCCGTGTATGGTACGGATCTTGCATCTTGTTCGACCGCCACTACCTGCACATGATCTTTTTTCAGTCGGGCAATGAGCGTACGCACATCCTCCACATACTCCCACAGAACGGCCTGCTCCGCCCCGAGCGCAGCCTTTGCTATGTCCGCCCGTGCACGCCCGAATCGATCAATAGGCGTAGGTGTGAGCCCGCAAAGGTACGCGCGCACAACCCCCGCTCCGTCTGCCGTGCGCAGTATCGCGCCCACATTGTACGCGCTCCGTATGTCGTGCAAAATTACGCAAAGCTCGGGCATGGGTGTATAGTACGCATTTCACACATGAGCGCCACTATGCGATGATGGTAATGTACTCGTTCAAGACGCACATGCCTTCCTTTCCTATCGTCTTTGCGCTTTTCCCTGACCTGTTCATGGCGGCACCGCTCGCTATAGCTCTGCTGCGCGTCGTGCTTGCCCTGTACTTCCTGGGGTTGGTGGCGCGCGACGTGTACGCGTGGCTGCATGTAAAACCCTTGCACACCCACGAGCACTCATACGTCACACTGCACCGTACTGCACTGTGCGTGACAGGCGTGCTGCTCCTCCTCGGCCTTTTTACGCAGGGGGCCGCCCTCGCAGGTGCGGCACTCATGGTGGTGTCGCTTGAGCGCGGCTTCAGAGACGTGCGCGAAGCGCCACTGCGATACCTTGTGGCACTACTGGCGGTGGTATCCCTCACGCTGGTGTTCCTCGGCCCGGGTGCGTTTGCGGTAGATATGCCGCTGTAGTTGTGTACAGATAGCGTATTTGACTGGTATACGTTTGTTCACCTCTCTGCTATACTGAGGGTATGCTATAGGCGCGGTCGACAAGTGACGCGAAATATCGTAAAGTCTAGTACACCGCCCCTAGCTCAATTGGTAGAGCAATCGCCTTTTAAGCGAGAGGTTCCGGGATCGTCCCCCGGGGGGCGGACATGTTGCTCTATCCACCTTTACACAATGGTGGACAATGATTTTAAAACGCGTTGTCAGGAACTACGGAGGCAGGGGAAAAGCCTGAATGATATCAGTGTTATTCTCGCCCGCAGCAAGACTACAGTGTACTTCCACATACGTGGGATACCGTTGTCAGCAGCACGGCAACAGGAAATAGCTGCCGAGAGGGCTCTACGCATGAGAGCCTGTACTGCGCAGTATCACCCAAAGGGCGCGAGCAGGCTCGGGCGGCACCCGCTGCCTTTCGAGCAGTGGACAAAGAGCACGGTGATGCTGATTGCGCACTTTTTATTTGATGGGCGAATAACCCATTCCGCATGTAAGTATTACAATCGCAGCCCCGCTCTCATCTCATCCGTACACGAGGCCATGCGAAGCGTGTATGAGTATGAGCCGCGCGTGTCGATAGATAAGAACGACGTGATGGCGATCGAATACTGTAATGTCGAACTCGCGGCTTACATTCGAACAAAAGCTGATGAGCTACTTTCATGCGTAGCGACCATGGATAAAGAGTTGCGGCGATCTTTTTTACAAGCCTTCTTCGATGATGAAGGGTGTATTTCACACGAAAGGAGTAAGCGTCACATACGCGGCTACCAACATGACCGGGCTACGCTGGAACTCGTGCAGCACTTGCTCGCCAACTTTGGCATAGAGAGTAAGATCGACCGACAAGGCGTCGAGCTCACCATTAGCCGTAAAGCGAATATCATTCGCTTCCGCGACGAGATAGGCTTCTCGCCGGGCGTGCACGTGAACGGGGCGCGAAAAAATAGCATTTGGAGAGAGTTTCTGGAAAAACGTGTCATCCTAGACCGCGCTATTGCATCCTACTTGCCACCCGGTACACCCGGTGTCAGCCGTTCGCGGTAGAAGCCTGAGTCACCAAAGCGCCAGGGTTACGACAACAGTGTATCGGCAACGAACGCTGTCGAAGAACCGAGACGTCGAAGTGTTTCCGCTTGCGCCTCTTTGGGAGTGAACACGAGGTCGGCAATGTCGTGGTCCCGCGCTTTGACGACAAAACGTCGTTCGAGCATGGCGCGTGTATCACCAAGCTGTATAGAGAATACGAACCCAACATTTGTGGTTGGGCTCAGAAACGCGAGCTCAAGCGCACAGCGCGTAACGATCTCCTTCGGCGCTGCGGCTTCCTCTTCAAGCTCACGAAACATTTCATCGAAAAGAGCGGCGCCAGACGTCACAACTCCCTCGTCACCCACGATACCACCGATCAGGTTTTCCTTTTTTGTTGTATTGGACCTGCCGGATAGCGCCACATGCACAAACCAGCCGTCACTTGTTTGCACAAGGCCAGCGACCCACGCACCCTTTCGCCAGTAAGCTTCGGGAAGGCCGTAGTACCCCGGGTAGGAAACGACACACTCACGGTGCTTGAAATCAAGAGGTGCCAGCTCGACGCGCAGCGTCTCACCTTGCACATCGCACTCGTTCACCCGCTGCGTGATGCCATTCCATACCCGCTTCCCTTTTTCCGCCGCATCTTGCACGAGAACACCCCACTCGCGCTCGATATGCGCTTCAATTTCAGGCGTCGCTTCCTGATTCGACGTTTCAACAGCACGGACCAACACCTGCTCTGGTGTGAAGGGTCCACGCGCCAAAACTCTCGACTCTATCATCTCATCACCTTACCATACATAACAAAACGGCCCACCTGGAGCCGTTTTGTTGGGTTCGTCGTCCCCATTCACATTCCCATTCCCATACGAATTCCCCATACGGGCCTAGGCACCGCAGTGCCAGGCTTAGTCCCACGAGTACCCGTTGCCGAAGTGACCGTAGCGGGCGGTCGGCAAGTACTGCGGTGCGCGCAGGTTGAGGCTCTCGATGATAGCGCGGGGGCGTAAGTCGTAGCCTGTAATAGGCTCCTCACGCCCATCGATACGCACGACCGCCGCTACAGGCTCCGCCTGCCCTATCGCGTACGCAATGAACGCGAGGGCTTCCGCTGCACCCTTCCTCACGTAGTCGGCCGCCACCTTACGCGCCATGTACGCAGCACTCCGGTCTACCTTAGTAGCGTCTTTTCCGCTGAACGCGCCACCTCCGACCGGCACCTTGGGACCGTACGCATCCACCACTATCTTGCGGCCTGTAAGCCCGGTGTCTGCGGCAAAGCCGCCGATAGTCCACGGGCCGTTTGGGTTCTTGGTCCATGCTGCGTCGAGCGTCTTGTCCCCACGCAAGTATGGCGCTATGTCCACTTCCGCTACGCGCTGTATTTCGTCCGTGTAGTCGCCGCAGACCGAGGTGAGGAAGGAGAGCACCTTGCCATCCTCCACCGTCACCTGTGCCTTTCCGTCGCGCGCACCCATCGCACGTACGAGCTTGCGCGCGAGCGACACCTCAAGCGGCATGAGCTCAGAGGTCTCCGCTGAAGCGTACCCCACCATGATGCCCTGGTCGCCTGCTCCATCGTCGTCCACCCCTTTGCCTATTTCCGGCGACTGCTTCACGAGCGTCACGTTAACGCTCTCCAGGTCGTCGTGCCCGGCTTCGCGGTACACGCGGCGCGCTATCTCTTCCATGAGGGCTTCTGTCACCGGGGCGTTCGTGGTGAGCTCGCCCACAATGTAGAGCTTGCCGTGACCTCCTAAGACCTCGACCGCGCTCCGTGTGCTGGGGTCATGGCGCAAGCACTCATCGAGTATTGCGTCAGATATCTGATCGCAAACTTTGTCGGGGTGGCCTATAGCCACCGCTTCAGCTGTGTGCAGCATAGTGGTGCAGGTTAGTTAGTACCTGCCCAAAAAATCTCGGAGTCGCTTTTTATCTTTCCCCGCAGAGGCACGTGGCCAGAGCAGAGCTGGAAGTGGCACTTACCGTAGAGCACTGCTCGCCGGAGTTGCCGGATGGGTCACAGGGCCAGGTCCCTCGCCACCGCTCGCGATAATTTTTCAGGCTCACACAGTATAGCAAGCTGTGGCAAACCGCACAAAATCTGCTACACTATCACGCTATACCCCATACATGGATTACGTCATCACTGCCGTTCTCCTCGCCTGTTCCGCCCTCATGAGCGGTCTTACCCTTGGCATCATGGGCCTCTCCGCACACGCGCTCGCGCGAAAAGCGCGCCTTGGAGACGAGCGAGCGATGCGCGTATATCCCCTTCGCCGTCGAGGCACACAACTCCTCACAACGCTACTCTTGTGTAATGTGGCGGTGAACAGCACCCTTGCGGTATACCTGGGTTCAATAGCCCCCGGTGTCGTTGCCGGCTTTGTTGCCACGGGACTCATATTTTTGCTCGGCGAGATCATTCCTCAAGCGGTGTTTGCGCGGCACGG
>CAYWMQ010000003.1:10725-61228 GCA_964459635.1 uncultured Candidatus Saccharibacteria bacterium
TCCAACAAGACGGTCGCCGAAACAATGACCGCACGGGCGCAAGTGAGCACTGTGGCGAGCGGTGCCGCGCTCGACGATCGCCTGCGTCTCGCAATTTTGCAGGAGGGGTACTCGCGCGTTCCTGTACTGGAGGACAAGATGGTCGTGGGTATTCTCTTTGCAAAAGATCTGCTTGAGCACACGAAACAGACCGCCGGGGAGGTGTGCGAGCGCACCATACTGCGCGCTCGCCTTGATGAGACACTCGACTCCGTTCTGGCTCGCATGCTGCGCAAGCGCCAGCACATGGCCATCGTCTACAACGAACAGAAGGAGTTTGTTGGTGTCATTACGCTTGAAGACATACTTGAGGAAGTGATCCAGTATGAGATTCTGGATGAAGACGATGATGACCCCGGGCCGGAAGAGCAGCTGGGGACGGCTAGCACGCAAGTATCCAGCGCTCAAGCTCGGTAGCAAGCTCGCGGCTACGTCGGCGGCTTTCATGCACAAGCTCCACGAGCTCGTGCGAAAGCGCCTCCACGCCACCCGGCGCATATGCGTGCGCGTAGCGACGATACTTCTGATAGAGGTACGGCTTCTGACCCGCTTCCTCGGGTGTATCGGCATACAGTGCCAAAAGCATTTGGCGCACCGCCCAGTGCAATGTCCCATGCATTGATTCGGGCGATGTTCCTTTGCGTAGCTCGCGCTGGTACCCCACCCAGAGCGCCTTTTTGTCTCGACCGCAAAGCGCGTCCGCAAGCGCAAAGACGCCGCTGTCACGCGCCTGTTTTGGTAGCGAGTGCTCGCTCATGGACGCAGCGTGTGGCGCAAGCACACGCACGATGCCATGCGGAAGCGATGACTCGACAAGAACGAAGATGTTCTCTGACTGCGCGAGCGCATGAGCGCGCTCTAGAAGCGCGTCACGGAGCTCGTCATTTTCGAAGGCCCCCCTCGCGTACACAATATGCCGAGGCGCAAAGAGCCCTTGCGCATCAATAAGCCCCACTATCTCGCCCACAACACCATCTTGCTCAAAACGAAACACGAGCGCGTCCGGACGCTTCGCCACGAGCCCCTCAATGAGCGCTTGCGCCTTGCGTGTGGCTGTGTGTGTGTCTGTACCGTAGAAGATGTAAAGCATGACGAGTTTAGAGTTGTTAGTTTAGAGTTTAGAGCAGGGCACACGTCACGGTATAGAAAAAACTCCTACTGATGCAGTGATCTCATAAGACCAACCAGCATGCGAGCCACTTCTTCTACCTGCTCGTGCGCGGCAGAATATTGCTCGTGCGTTACATAATGTAGTCGCTCTGCAATGATCAGCTGCGTTTCTAGCTCCGCAGCCGATGCATACGCGATCCGCAGAAAATTAAGAAAGTCTTTACGCGTCGCTCGACATTGGCCCTCGGCAATATTACTCGCAATCGACACCACAGCGCGACGCGTCTGCGACACCAGACCAAAAACCTCATCTTTGGGATACCGCTTTGTGAGCTCATATACCGAAACCACACAGTCAATGGATTTTTTCCATACGAGAAGCTTCTTGTATCCCCCAAACTGATGCTCGTCCGTCATATCTCCAAACTCAAAACTTACATCTTTACACTCCCGCAAGTTCTCCCCAATTCGGACCCACCTCAATATCAACCGCGAGCGGTACGCCTTTTGTTTCTGTGGGTGTGAGTATGCCCTCCATGTGTTCGCGCACGAGCGCCGCCACTGTCGAAAGCACACTCTCTCGCACCTCGTACACAAGCTCGTCATGCACTTGCAGGATAAGGTACGCGTCATCGTGCATCTGCGCCGCGCGCAACGCCTCGTCTATGCGCACCATGGCAAGCTTAATGATGTCCGCCTGTGTGCCCTGTATGGGAGCGTTTTGGGCCATACGCTCAGCCTGCGCCACCACGTACGGGAGCGGCGACCGGATGCCGGGGAAATACCTGCGCCTGCCGTAGTAGGTAGTGGTGTATCCGCTTGCGCGCACCTCGTGCTTCACACGCTCCACGTACGCCGCAATGCCTGTGAAGCGCGCAAAGTACTCCGCGAGGTACGTTTGGGCTTCTGTGCGCGATATACCCGCCGCAACAGCGAGCGCGTTCGCACCCATGCCGTACAGGATCCCAAAATTAATGACCTTCGCCCTGCGCCGCATCTCTTTGTCCACCTGCGCCTCGGGCACACCAAACACCTGTGCTGCCACTGCGGTGTGCACATCTCCCCCTGCTTTAAAGACCTCAATGAGTTTCTCATCCTCTGCAAGAAACGCGGCAACGCGCAGCTCTATCTGGCTATAGTCGGCCGCCAGAAGCACATATCCTTCGGGCGCAACAATGCCGCGCCGTATCGCCGCGCCGCGCGGGGTCTTAATGGGAATATTCTGCAGGTTGGGTGCCTGGCTCGACATGCGGCCGGTCACCGTACCCGTCTGCAAAAAGTGAGCGTGCAGCCTTCCCTCTTCATCCGCCATGCGTGGAAGATTGTCTATGTAGGTCGACAGCAGCTTCTGAAGCTCCCGATACTCAAGAATGTCCGCCACGATCGGGTGCTCCCCCGCAAGCTTCTGGAGCTCATCCTCACGTGTTGATCGCTGGCCCGTAGCGGTGCGCTTCCCCTTCCCCGCGCCCACCTTGAGCGTGTCGAAGAGCACGTCGCCGAGCTGCTTGGGTGAGTTGATATTAAACGCGCCGCCCGCAGCGGTATAGATGCGCTCCTCCATGGCCGTACGCTCCGTGTGGTAGCGTTCGGAAAGACCCCGAAGGTAGTCGCGATCAAGCAGAATACCCCGCGCTTCCATGCGCTCGACCACCGGTATGAGGGGGAGCTCTATACGCTCGTACACGGACATAAGGCCGTCTTTCCGCAACATGTCCATCAATGTCTTGTGCGCGGCGCTAAATGTGCGCGTGTTCGTGACTTCGAGCAGGTCCTGCAGCGCGGGGGTGGTGCGCTCGCTATTCAAGAGCCACACACCCACAAGCGCTTTCGCAAGTTCTGAGGCGTCTATCGCCTCGGCAACATCCGCCACACCGTGTTCCTCTCGCCCCCGCTCTTTCTCATCCCCGAGCATGTCGCGCAGTCGGGCGGACAAGGTCTTAAACCCGAGCTCATCAAAGAGCGCGAGCGCCTTGCGCAGGTCGGCACGCTCGCGCCACGCGGATGGGGTCGGTGCACGCACAGGCGCATCGCGGCGTATGGTCGCAAGCTCTTTACTGAAGCGTGCTTCGTCCTCGCCCTCGCGCAGAAGCTCAAGTGTGCGCTTCTTGACTCCCTTCGCAAGAAAAGCCTCATCTCCCGCTCTGAGGACGTCATAGATATGCTCCAATGAGCCGAAGAGCACGATAAGCTCGGTCGCGGTTTTTTCTCCGATACCTCTCACGCCCGGGATATTGTCGGACGGGTCTCCGCGCAGTCCTTTGTAGTCTGCCACAGACTCGGGACCGAAGCCGTAGCGCTCACGCACCGCGTCCGCGTCGTAGAGCACCGTGTCTTTGAGGCCCTTGCGCAGCGTGTACACACGCACACGCTCATCAACCAGCTGAAGCGTGTCCATATCGCCCGAGGCAATGATAAGCTCGACATCATCGTGTTTCTTGTACTGCTCCACAAGAGTCCCAAGTATATCGTCAGCCTCAAAGCCGGGTGCTTCAAGGCGTGGAATGTCGAGCGCATCAAAGAGTGCACGGCTGCGCTCAAGCTGTGCTATGAGGGCGTCATCGGCGGCTACGCGCGTTGCTTTGTAGGCCTCGAACGCGCTATGGCGGTGTGTGCCTCCGGGCAGGTCGTACGCCGCGATAATGTCCAGGGGCCGCAGCTCATCAATGATCTTGAAGAGCATGAGCGCAAGCCCGTAGAGCGCGCCGGTCGGCTCGCCGGCGGGCGAGGTGAAGTCCGGCAGCGCATGGTACGCACGGTGAAGAATGGCGTGGGTGTCGAGAAGGACCACACGCGTAAGTGCCTCCTGTTCCTTTGTGGCTTTCGGCGATTTTGACATCATTGGTTGAGGTTAAGGTAAAAGTCAAAAGTCGGAATGCAAAAGTACAAGTTAAAATTTCAAAGCTCACACGTCGCCCTGATACTTTTGACTTTTAGCTTGTATTTTTGCCTTTTGATTTTTAACTTTTGACTTTGGGTGCTACGTAATGCCCAGTCTCGTATCAATACGTATTCGCCGCTCCCCCTCCCCCACATGCTCAAACTCCAACCAAAACGCCCTCTCCGGCACCCCCAAACCCACCTGGCCGGGCCACTCTATCACTACCAGGTTTGACGGGTTGGTGACGGCCTCATGCCAGCCCAGTGCACCAAGCTCCGCTTCGCTCTCGAGCCGATACGCGTCTATGTGTATGAGGTGCTTCCAGGGCATGTCGGGCGCAAGGGCATAAATGCGCTCAAGCACGAATGTGGGACTCGTGACGGTGTCTGCGACCCCCAGAACGGCCGCAAGGCCTTTGGTGAAGGTGGTCTTACCCGCGCCCAAGTCCCCCTCAAGTGCCAGTATGGTGCCTGTGCCGGGCACCCCGGGCCGGGCCGCGAGTGCCGCCACCACCCGCCGCGCAAGCTCTTGTGTCTCCTCAGGGCTGTGGGTGTGGATCTCCATGAGGGTATTGTAGCATGGCGGGTACGACACAGGTTGCGTGACGACAGATTCTACAAATACGCAAAGATGGTCCCGACTCTTATCGTCGGGACCTTACATCACAACCTCTTCGGCCGCACGTGATTGTGGTCTTACCCCAGTCACGGGTTCGCGTTTGAAGCCGTACCCTGCCACTACCTCGCCGTGTTTCTGCCTCAAGGCCAAAACGCCATGAGAGCATCGGGGTCTCAAGTTTTTCTTCATACGACCACGAGCTCCCACGCGCATTATTGTGGCTTCGTTGCTCCACTTCTACGACGCTTCCCTGTTTTGCTTGGCGCACATGCCCACGCGCGGACGAACCTGTATCACCCACGGATATGCGCGATTCTGCTCTAATGGACTCCGTCTCACCAACACATGTGGCATCCATTGTTTCGGTGTAGCGTGTGGGACTTCCCTCAACCTGCGCCCCCACACGCATACCGTTCGGTGGGGTGCATGTGCGCGCAACATCCAGCGGGTAGTCATGCGCCGGTTTCCCGACGCATGCTCCCATGAGTAGTGTGCACGCGAGCAGTAGCATTCTCATCATGGCGCAACGGTGGTATGCAGATTTCGGCCACCGCGGCGCGAGGCAGTGGGCTGACACGACTGGCTGCTGCTACCAGCAAACGTGTTGCCACCGGTCTCGTCAGTCTGCGCGCTCATGTCCCAACGGCCCAGATCACAGTTCTGGTATGCTGGGTGTGGCAGATTTGGGTCGACCGGCTTGTTGATGTGCGCGGCCCCTTTCTCGAACGCCAGCTTGGGGGGTTCGGGCGCAATCTGCGTTTCCCGAACACTTGAGGCGCTCATGCAGCCGCCGAGTGTGAGTGCGACTGTGAGCGAAAGAATGGCCAGAAAACTGCGCATATTCTACTCCCTGGTTAAGTGCTTCTCTGATTAATATTATATCATATGTAATGCTATAATGTCAAACACGCCACAGTCTCCAGTCTTTACAGTTGCGGTACATAGTGATACTTTGCATGTTGGTACTTAATGTGTTGCGGCAGTTTTAGAAAGGGGTGCTAGGCATGCCACAAGATGATACGCGTCCAGAATGGACTCTTGAGGACGGAGACGACTGGGGCCCAAACGACCCGTTGCCCCAGCTGCGGGATTTGTCGTGCTGTGCGGATGCGGTGGATGTGCTCGAGGCGATATAGGCCAAGCATCCCGAGTTCGCCAACAAACGGTACAACAGTGCCCGCCTGCGGCGCGAACGCAAGGAAAAAGAAACGTAGGAGCTCACGGCCCGGGATATCCCCCGGGCCTCCCTGTTACATAGTGGGTCGCGCTCGTCCCCATTCCCATACCCATTCGCATTCCGTGTCGCATACCCACCATGTCCCTCTGAAGCCCTACCGTAGCGTGAGCGAAGGGGGATTCTTTCTCCTTTCTACTTTCTACCTTCTACCTTATACTTGACGTCATGCCCCTCTTTGATGAAACGAAGCAGCAAAAAAAACTAGACACACTCCACAGGAAAGAAGAGGAGGAGCTCGCGCGCATACTCTCGCAAAAGTACGGCCTGCACTACACTGACCTCTCGCGCGAAAGTATAAACACAGACGCACTTCGTCTTGTCTCCGAAGAGAAATGCAGAGCTGCGGAGGTGGCGATCTTTCAAAAGGCGGGCTCCAAGCTCGCACTCGCGGTGCGCACCCCAAACAACCCGGCACTGCCGGAGATACTGAGCGACCTTGAAAACCGAGGATACAAAACCACACTGCACATGGTGAGCAGCGCCTCACTTGAGCGTGCGTGGGCATATTTTAAAGACATATCTTTCGCCATAGAAACGGAAGCGGGCGTACTCGACATTTCCGGTGAAGAAATAAAACGCCTCCTCGCGAAGATCACCAACCTGGCGACGGCGCGCGATGCACTCACGGAAGTGCTTGGCATGAAGCGCGTCTACCGTATCACCCGCATAGTGGAGACCATGATAGCGGGCGCACTCAGCAACCAAGCATCGGACATACACATAGAGCCTGGTGAGCACGAAGTGGGGGTGCGGTACCGTTTGGATGGTGTGCTGGTGCACATGATGGACATAGACAATGAGACGTACGCGCAAATGCTCTCCCGGCTTAAGCTACTCTCCGGCCTTAAGCTCAACATAAAAGACGCGGCGCAAGACGGCCGTTTTTCGGTACACATCGACATTAAGGAGATAGAGATCCGCACCTCCATCCTGCCGGGCAACTACGGCGAGTCCATCGTCATGCGCTTGCTTGACCCCACATCTATCGGCCTGCCGCTAGAGCGGCTTGGCATGAGCCCGAAGGTGCTTGATGTGCTGGCACGCGAAGTGGAGAAACCGAACGGCATGATTCTAAATACGGGCCCTACCGGTTCCGGTAAAACCACAACGCTTTATGCGTTTCTAAAACGTGTCTCCAATCCCGAGATCAAGGTGCTCACTATCGAAGACCCGATCGAATATCACCTCGCGGGTATCGTGCAAACACAGGTAAATCATAAGGACTACACATTTGCCTCAGGCCTCCGTAGCGCTCTACGGCAAGACCCGGACGTCATCATGGTCGGTGAGATCCGCGATAATGAGGTGGCGGCCACCGCCGTGCAAGCGGCGCTCACGGGCCACCTTGTATTTTCCACGCTCCACACCAACAACGCGGCGGGGGCCTTCCCGCGTCTCATAGACCTCGGCATAGATCCTACAACGATAGGATCTGCGGTAAACGTGGTGATGGCCCAGCGCCTCGTGCGCATACTGAACCCGGCACACAAAAAAGAGGTACCCATCGAGGGGGCTGACAAGGTGTTCGTGGACACTATTCTTGAGCGCATCGTCGACAGAAGCTTGATACCCGCAAACACCACACGTATGTGGGTACCGGACGCACCCGAGGGGGAGTTGGGCTATAGAGGCCGCGTGGCGGTGTATGAGATAATTCTTGTTACGCGCGACATCGAGGACGGGGTACGGAAAAATCTCACGACTCGTGAGATTGCCGCCATAGCACGTCCGCAGGGAATCCCCATGCTACATGAAGATGGGATATTAAAGGTACTCGACGGTACCACAAGCCTTGAGGAGGTACGCCGAGTGTTGGGTGATGTGAACACCCTCTACTAGTCCACGGTACGATACCAAACTCCTTAAGCGACGCTTTTTAGAGCAAACTAAAAGCGGTCGTCTGTCTAAGGATAGCCCCAGTACCACGCCGAAGCGCAGACCAGAACGTCCTCAACAAGCGCCCGTGACCGAGCAAGCTCGGCTTCGTCGCTTAAGGAGTTCGATGCCGTACGGTACGAACCTATGTATACTGAGAGAGAGCCCTACTACGGTCGCATGGCCCTACTGAGGGCCAACAAAGCCATCTTAGCATAAGTAGCATTATATGTCAAGTACCCCTCGCAACACGCCCCACACAGAGGAAATCCCCGACCAGTGGCTTGATCGCACCCTGCGCCCCACACTTTGGGAGGAGTACATCGGCCAAGAGGCCATAAAAGAGAACCTGCGCATTCTTTTGCATGCCGCGAAGCAACGCTCACACGCACCTGAGCATCTGCTTTTTTACGGACCGCCCGGCTTAGGTAAAACCACGCTCGCACACCTTGTGGCTTCAGAGCTTGGGGTGCAAATGAAAACCACCTCCGGGCCGGCCATAGAGCGCGTAGGGGACCTGGCGGCCATCCTCACCAACCTCGGCGATGGTGATGTGCTCTTCATCGATGAGATACACCGTTTGAACAAAGCTATAGAGGAAGTGCTTTATCCTGCGCTTGAGGCGGGTGTGCTTGATATCATCATCGGCAAAGGACCGTCGGCACGCACCATCCAGCTCGACCTGCCGGCATTCACACTTGTCGCCGCGACAACGCGCATCGCGCTCCTATCGGGGCCGCTGCGCTCACGCTTCTCAGGTGGCACGTTCCGGCTCGAGTTCTATACCACCGAGGAAATAGCGCGCATCATAGAGCGCTCAGCGAAGCTGCTGCATGTGGAGCTCGGGGAGGACACCGCGCACGCCATAGCGCAGAGAAGCCGCTACACCCCCCGCACCGCGAACTATCTCCTAAAGCGGTGCCGCGACTACGCGCAAGTGCATGAAAAAGAACTCAACCCGGGCACGGTGCACGCTGCGCTTGAGCTCTTGGGTGTGGATGAGCGTGGCCTCACCGCAGCGGACAGGTCATTACTCGCTGCGCTGGCTGAGAAATTTAACGGCGGGCCCGTGGGGCTCTCTACGCTTGCCGCAGCACTTGCCGAGGAAGACGCGACTATCGAAGAGGTCTACGAGCCACACCTCATACGTGAGGGCCTTTTGGAGCGCTCGCCACGAGGCCGCGTGCTTACCGCACTCGGTCATGCTGTGCTCGGTCATACACCACCTCTGCGCGAGACGCCGCAAGAGCGACTGCTCTAGCATTAAAACTCGCTCTGAGGCGCTTCAATGTTGTTGACCGGTTCTACGCCGGTCAGCTCTATGAGAAGCGCCACAAGACCCCACACGGTTACGATCACAAAAAGCAGTATGATGCCCCAGATCATGCGCCACCTGCTCTCCTCTCTGGCGGTATCATCATCTCCTTTGAGGAGGTAGCCAAGCAGCCCCCAAATGAAGAGGACGAGAGCGACAGCCAGGAGGAGCGGTACCAGGATCTCAATGAGCCCGGATATCCCGTCCAGTACATCTTCAAGGTACCCGAACTCTTGGGCAAAAAGGTTTGCCGGGGCGAGTGCGAGCCCCATAAGCCCAGCGAGAATACGAAATGTGACAGGTCGCATACTGAAAGTGTATTAGTCCGTTAAATAGCGGGTGGGGGCGCGGGGAAATCCCAGCCGGGTGTACCCCCTCCACCTCCGCCTCCGCCTCCGCCTCCATTGCCAAATCCGCCGTCACCAAAGTCCGCGTTGGGAGCCTCCACAGTCTCTCCATCCTGCACTCCCGTGAGCTCCATGAGAAGCGCCACAAGACCCCACACGGTTACAATCACAAAAAGGGCTAGCACAGCCCACACCATGTGTGCACGGCTCTCGCCCCGCACAGTTTCGTCGTCACCCTGCCAAAAGTATTGAAGCAGGCCCCACACAAACACCGCCACCGCTATTCCCAAAAGGATAGGTACGGCAAGCGCGACCAGGTCGCCAATACCGAGCACCACATTGTTGTACCAACCCAAGTCCTGAGCAAAGCCACTCTTCGGTGCAAAGAGGACGGTGACAACAGCGACATATTGAAACAGTCGTAGCATACCTAAAAATTTGCCCACACACCGTTGTCGACGCCGGGTGCATCGTACTGTTGGCCCATAGTAACCCCGGTAAGTTCGACGAGGAGCAGCACAATACTCCATACGGTCACTATCACAAAAAGCGCGAGCACCCCCCACAACATGTGCCGTCTACCTGTTTCCCGGGCATCATCGTCGTCCGCGTTCAAAAGATACCGCACCAGGCCGGCGACAAAAAACAACACCGCCACACCAAGTAGTACGGGAACGGTAATCCCCACTGCGTAGCGGATCTCAACGATTGTCGTCGTGAGCCATGTGTAGTCTTGTGCATATGCACACACAGGCAACAGTAAAGAAAAGAAGCTTGCGACTAGGGCGCGCATACCGCTATCGTAGCAGTCCGTGCCACAACCGCAACCATTGCATGTGGACGCGCGAGAACATGGACGGAACTGAAACAAAAGGTATAATCGCAGTATCGGATCGGAAACTCAATATGAGCGGACACAGTAAGTGGTCACAGATCAAACATAAAAAAGCGGCTACTGACGCGAAAAAGAGCAAAGAGTTCGGCAAACTCGCGCGACTTATCAGTGTCGAGTCGCGCCTTGCGCGCGGCGACGCGAGCTCTCCCGCTCTCAAAACATTAATCGAGAAGGCACGCGCCATTAACATGCCGCGCGAGAACATAGACCGCGCAATAGAGAAGGGTGCGGGAGGACAGGCGGACGAACTTACCCCGGTGCTCTACGAGCTCTATGGACCGGCTGGTGTCGCAATACTCATAGAAGCGGCGACAGACAACTCCAACAGAACGGTTGCGGAAATAA
Source organism: uncultured Candidatus Saccharibacteria bacterium (assembly GCA_964459635.1). Classification (GTDB taxonomy): domain Bacteria; phylum Patescibacteriota; class Minisyncoccia; order Phycocordibacterales; family UBA12088; genus CAYWMQ01. The sequence goes on from CAYWMQ010000003.1 coordinate 21,385, forward strand.
AGCACCTTGTGTCGAAGCTCGGGTACCAACTCGCCGCTCCGGGGAGCGCCACATGGGCATTCACGCGCCAAGGTACTGACTGGACCGCCGCTAGCCGGACCCCCTTGACCGAAGAAGAAAGCGAGCGTTTAGAAGAGCTCACTGAGGCGCTGCTGGCGCATGATGATGTTGAATCCGTCTACACGAACGCCGAGTGATGCGGGGTACAGAGTGCTAGGCATCGACCCCGGCTACGGCAGGTGTGGTATCGCCGTGGTTGGCGGCCCCCCGGGCTCCGACACACTGCTCCACAGTACCACCATCATGACCGATGCCGGTCGCCCTTTCTCTGAACGGCTCCGTGAAATAGCAGGGGAAGTGCGTGCGGCGATAGAGTCTTTTCATCCTGCGCTCTGCGCCCTGGAGCGGTTGTACTTCACCTCCAACCAAAAAACGGCCATGCATGTGGCGGAAGTGCGTGGTGCGCTGCTCCTAATCGCAGTGGATGCATCGATACCTGTGTTGGAGTATGGACCCGGTGAGGTGAAAGCTGCCGTAGCGGGCGACGGTCGCGCTGACAAGCGCGCGGTGGGACGTATGCTCGCCCATCTTCTCAAGTTACCTGATGCAAAACGTCATGACGATGAGGAAGATGCTATTGCCATAGCACTAACAGCACGTGCGCATACACGCGCCACCTACAAACAACCCCTGCACTGAAGTGGGGTATGCGGGGTTTTCCACAGCGCCCCGCTGCAGCACTTGCAAAGCTGCGGGCGGTTTGATACAAATGACCCCGAAATGCAGCCGTTGCTGCAATATTACCTGCTAATCATACGTGTACGTATGGCGACTTTTTTGGAGGAGGATGTAGCTTTGTTCGCGCTCGCAGATGATAGTGATGATGCGGATGTCCCCGTGGACGATCCTTTGGCAGATGATGAGCTAGATCCGGACGCCCTTGAGGACGATCTTGATTTCCCGGCGGATACGGAAGAAGAGTAACAGCGAAAGCATTTTTAGACACAAACCGCACGGCAATGCCGTGCGGTTTGTGTCTGTGCGTTTCACCTAGGCAACCGGTTCTATTTTCACAAAGCGCCGTTTGCCGATACGCAGAGTCATACCCTCCCCTACGCACACAGCGGGATCAAGCAGTGTTTCGTCCTCCGGCAGCAGGTGGATGCCCCCGGCGGCAACAAGGCGCCTAAACTCGGCTTTGGAGCTCACCAGACCATGGGTAGTAAGCAGATCCGCGATCGACTCACGTGCCGAGCCACGCACCGTGGTCATGTCCTCGGGCGCTTCTTTGTTCCGAAACACCTGTATGAACGCATCCTCTGCGACACGCACCTGCTCCTCCCCATGATGCAGTGCCACCAGTTCGCGCGCCAAACGCATCTTTGCGTCGCGAGGACCGAGCTCTGCGAGAATGCCGCGAATCTCAGCTTTTGGAAGGTGGGTGTTGTTGATGAAGAGCAACTCGATCATTTCATCCGGCTGTGCCATTATTTGCCCGTACATCTCCGAGGCGTTAGCGTGCAAAAACACACCGGTACCTTTGCTTTTGGACATGAGCTCTCCTGTGCGCGGGTTTGCCATGAGCGTCACCGCCACAACAAACTTTTCTTTGTTGTGGAAGCGTTTCTGCAGCACGCGCCCCGCGAGCGCGTTAAATATCTGATCGGTACCACAGAGCTCCACATCCACATCCATGGCAACCGAATCGTAACCCTGCATGAGCGGATACATGAACTCGTGCACATAGATAGGCTTGTTCGCAGCGAGCCGCTTTTCGAACATATCTCGCTCCAACATCTGCTGGACGGTAAAGTTGGTCCCGAGCGAGAGCACATCTTCCAGGCGCATTGACGCCAGCCAGTCGTGATTGTAGCGAATGAGCGGGGGGTTGCGCTCATCGGTAAAATTCATGAGCGGCCTAATGAGCTTCTTCCATGCCTCCACATTTGCCACCACCTCTTCTCGTGTGAGCTGTTTGCGTGTCGCGGACTCGCCGCTTGGGTCTCCTATACGTGCGGTGAAATCTCCAAACAACACGATCACCTCATGTCCCAGCAGCCGAAATTTTTCAAGCAGCATGAGGTTTTTTGCGTGGCTGAGGTGGAGCGTGGGTGCTGTTGCGTCAAATCCTATATAGAAGCGAAGCCGCTCACCACTCATGAGGCGCGCCCTAAAATCAGCCTTATTCGGCAGTATCTCAACAATAGTGCCGCGATCCAAGATCTCATCAATACGCGCCGCGTCCGTGATCATGTGCACATGCCCCGGCTGCGTCTGTGCTGTGGTGCTCATGCTCGCCACTCTACCACAGTGTGTGCATGTTGACACGGCATACCCCGACGTCCTATGGTACTATGCCACGTATGAGACACTTCTTACGTACCCTCTTTCATAGAAGACCGAAGCATCCGGTGCGCCACGTGCTCATCTTGTTGGTGGCCAGTGGTGCGGCGGTCGGCTTTATCCTCTTGGGCACCTTCCTCCTGTGGGCGTCCACCCTACCCCTCCCCTCCCTGGATGCCGTAGAAGAAAGGCGTGACGAGCGCTCAACAAAGCTGTACGACCGCACCGGCGAGGTGTTGCTGTATGACATGCACCAAGACATTAAGCGCACCGTAGTGCCGTTTGACCGCATGTCGCAGCATGTGAAGCATGCAACCATCGCAATAGAAGACTCTAATTTCTACCACCACGCTGGCATAGAGCCGCTCGCGATAGTGCGCGCCATAGTGCGGAACATTATGGCGGGTGACCTTTTGGGGGGACAAGGAGGCAGCACCATCACACAGCAAGTCGTGAAGAACGCTCTCTTGGTGCGGGAAAAGAAGATATCGCGCAAACTCAAGGAGTGGATACTTGCGCTCAAGCTCGAGCGCCAACTCACCAAAGACCAAATTCTGGAGCTCTACTTGAATGAGGTACCGTACGGGGGCAACAAATACGGCATTGAGGAAGCGAGCCAAGGCTACTTTGGCAAACCGGCGGCTGACCTCACTATTGCGGAAAGCGCGTACCTCGCCGCACTCCCGCAGGCGCCTACATACTACTCACCGTACGGCAACAACAGGGAGGCGCTTGAGGCTCGCAAAAACCTCGTCCTCACCCGCATGCGTGCGCAAGGGTACATTACCGATGAGGAAGAAGCACAGGCGCGCGCTGAGGAGGTGTCCTTCAGGCCCCATGTATCGATCGGTATTAAGGCCCCTCATTTCGTGTTCTATGCGCTCAACGAGCTCACCAAGCAGTATGGGGAAGATGAGCTTGCCCAGGCGGGTCTCAAGGTGGTGACCACGCTTGATTGGGAGCTTCAGCGTGAGGCAGAAGCTATTGTGTACAAGCATGCGCTGCAGAACGAAACGGCACATAACGCATCGAACGCGAGTCTTATGGCTATCGACCCGGAAAACGGCGATATTCTCGTAATGGTGGGAAGTCGAGACTACTTTGACGAAAAAATAGACGGCAACTACAACATTGGGCTTGCAAAGCGCCAGCCCGGTTCGGCATTCAAGCCGTTCGGGTACGCAACAGCGTTTGCGAAGGGATACACACCGGAAACGATACTGTTCGATGTACGCACGCAATTTTCGACCGCGTGCGAGCCCTCAAATCTCACAAGTGAGGGTGACTGCTATGCGCCCACGAACTACGACAGTGCGTACCGTGGCCCCATGTCCGCAAGGAACGCGCTCGCACAATCCGTGAACATACCGGCCGTGAAGATTCTGTACCTCGCCGGCATACGGGAAACTATCGAAACGGCGCAGCGTATGGGCATATCGACCTTGGGTGACTGGCGCCGCTATGGGCTTACGTTGGTGTTGGGAGGAGGTGAGGTGTCCTTATTGGAAATGACCAGCGCGTACGGGGTGTTTGCACGGGAGGGTACCCGATACCCACACCACAGTGTGCTCCACATAGAAGACGCGGATGGAAACACCGTCGACACCTATACCCCACGCGGATCGTCCGCTCTTGATCGCGATATTGCGCTTCAGATATCCGATGTATTGTCCGACAACGCGGCTCGGGCTCCCGCCTTTGGCTCAAATTCCTTCCTGCATTTTCCAGGACGGGATGTGGCGGTCAAAACAGGCACCACCAACGACTACCGAGACGCATGGATAGTCGGCTACACCCCAAAGGTGGCGGTGGGTGCATGGGCGGGCAACAACGACAACACACCGATGGAAAAAAAGGTGGCGGGCTTTATCGTAGCGCCCATGTGGAATGAGTTCATGCAGGCCTACTTCGCAAAGTACCCCGACCAACCATCATTTGCAGCACCCCCAGGCATCCCCTCGGACATTAAGCCCGTGCTGCGCGGACGCTATGAGGGCGGCACCTCTGTCGTTATGGACACCCGCACTAACGAGCGCGCAACAGACGAAACCCCCGAAGAGTTCCGGAAAGAGGTCTTCGTACCGGACATACACAACATTCTGCACTGGGTGAACAAGGACGACCCCCGCGGTCCGGTGCCCACAAACCCCGCTTCAGACGGCCAATACCGCTACTGGGAGTATGGAGTTCAGGCATACGCCGCGGCAAACGCAGGGCTTGGTGTGCCTACAGAAGGTGAGGGGAGTGAGCAGAGCGGAACGGGTCGGGAAGAGGACCGCCCCCGAGTTCGCATCACACGCCCATCAGATGGAAGGCGCTTCGACAAAGACACCACTATCCAGGTTAGGTTGGACATAGAGAGCACATACCCTCCACAAAAAGCAGACTTTTTTGTGAATGGCTCAGTGGTGGGAAGCAGTGAAGGAGATGTTGATTCGTTCTCATTCAAGCCGAGTGATGTTCCATCAATACGGGAAGAAAACACACTCATGGTCATTGTGTACGACGAACACATGAACCGCGGGGGTGCCTCGGTAGACTTCTTGGTGCGATAGGACCTTAACGCACATGTGATAGACGCACCCCATGCTTCTCGCGCAGTATGGCGAGTATGCGGGGGGCATGCACCACCACTTCACTGCGCACCACCGGATGGCAGGAAAGGAGTACGCCTCCTTGTGTAAAACGAAGCTCCTTTTCCGAAAGCGTAATGCCGCACTCGTCACGCACCACAGCACAGACCATGCGCGCCATACTCGCATGCGGCGGCTCAAGTGAGCGATACCTTGCCAAATACGCCCCCAATCCTTCCATATGCCGTTTACCTGTTCATGGGCATCACCAAGTATGTGAATCCCGAGTCACCGACACCACGTATCACCATGGGCGACCCCGGCCCTTTGAGCGAGAACACCACAGAGTCTGTTTTAAGGGACTGAAACACATCAACCAGAAATCGTTGATTGAAGCTTTGGCTGATCGATTGACCTGCAAGCGCGGTACGCACAGTGTCTGTCACCTCTCCCACACTCGCATTCTCGGTATGAACGGTACAGGTTGCACTGTTCACATCAAACGTGAGCGTTGTTTGATTAAACTTGTCTGCAAACACAGCGGCTTTGCGCAGCACCTGCTCAATATCCGATGACAGCATTGTAGCCTCCGCTACAAACTCGGTGGGTATTATCTCCTTGTAGTTGGGGAATGAGCCCGATACCAAACGTGTCGTGAAGTATAGTCCCGGTGCGGTCAGGGAAAGTTGGTGTTCATTTACACGCAACTCAGCAACATCCCGCACACGCTCCAGTGCACGTGTGAGTTCCGCGACATTGCGAGCAGGTACTAAGAGTGGATCAAGGGCGACCTGCTTCTTGAGCGGTACGCGCTTTTCAGCCAAACGGAAAGAGTCTGTTGCGGCAGCAACAAGCTCGGTGCCGTCAAAATGCACATACACACTCGCAAGCTCTGGTTTAATGGTAGAGGGTGACGCGCTCCACGACACCGCATGAAGTGCCGCAAGAAAGTCAGACGCCACCAGTGTTACCGGACTGGCGCCGGATACCTCGGGAAGGGCCGGGAACTCCGCATCATCCTCCACCGCAAGGCGTGCCTTGGTGTGTGCGGTAGTAACAACGAGGCCGCCCGGGGTGCGTTCCAGTGTGACCTGCGAAGCGGATGGTAAGCTCGCAACCACGCCGGAAAGTACTGAGGCCGGTACGGCGGCGCGTCCCGGAAGCGCATCCGTACACGGCACCGTACGTCGAACCCCCACCTCAAGATTTGTCGCTTCCGCAACAAGAAGTGATCCCTCAACCTTTAGAAGCACACACTGGAGCACAGGCAGTGTTGCGTGTTTGCCCGCAACACGATCAAGCGCACTTACCACGTCCTGCAACTGCTCCTTCGTAGTGGTGCATTTCATATGTGGTATAAACGATTACTACTAGTGATGTGGATAAGTGGATAACAAGATCTCATCTTATGAATGCTAGATGAATTCAGGTTTCATCACTATTTTTCATGTGCATTTCACCTGTGTATATGTGCCACCGTACGTCCGTTTCTCGAGCCTCTCATGTCTTCTTCTCGATCTCCCCACTTCTTCACCGTGTTGTGCCCCCTTCATGCAGTATTCATCCACACTATTTCAACATCGCCCGCACCTCTTCGATTTCCTGTTGCAGAGCAGGGCTAGATGCCAGGTCGTTTCGAATTTTGTCGCACGAGTGTATGACGGTTGTGTGGTCGCGCCCCCCAAGCTTCGTGCCTATGGTTGGGTAGCTGATGTGAAAATCTTCACGCATGAGATACATAATAACCTGGCGCGGCTTCACTACCTCCTTCTTTCGCGTCTTTTCGTAAATGGCATTCTCCTCGACGTCGTAGTATCGAGCCACACGTTCAACCAAGTCCTTGATCGAAAGCTGTTTTTGCGCCCGCCCGCTGTTGCGCACAATGTGCCGCAGATCCTCCTCTGAAAGCGCCTCCCCCTTTACTTGTGTTTGGCAGATGACCCTATTCAGTACACCCTCAAGGTCGCGTATGTTTCCTTCCACCTCGCGGGCTATAAATGCAGCGGCCTCGGCACTGAGCAAGAACGTATTTGCCGCAGCTTTTGTTTTCAGTATGGCAATACGCGAGTCAAGGTCGGGTGCGCCCACATCCACTATCATTCCCTGTGAAAAGCGCGACTTGAGCCGGTCGGTGAGTCCTTGGATGTAGTTGGGGTGGCGATCGGAAGAAAACACGATCTGCTTGTTGTTTTCGTACAGTGTGTTGAAGAGGTGGAAGAGCTCTTCTTGCATCTTCTCTTTCCCGGACAGGAACTGTACATCGTCCATGATAAGCACGTCATACTGCCGATACTTTTCTTTGACCTGCTGTATCGTGTTTTGTTGGAGTGCGTTCACGATATCCGTACCGAAGCGCTCGCTTGTGACATATATCACCTTTCGAGAGGTGTTTTGGCGCTTGAGTTGGTTGCCCACCGCTTGTATGAGGTGTGTTTTCCCGTAGCCTGTGTTTCCGTAAATGAAGAGCGGGTTGTACGTGATGCCTGGCTCCGCAACCACCGCCTGAGCGGCTGCATGCGCGAGTTCGTTAAATGAGCCGACCACAAAAGACTCGAACAAGTAGCGCGGGTTGAGGTTGTCGGTGCGTGACACGTAGTGCTCCGCGAGCGGAAGCTCTGCGCTCGGAATGCCCCGCTCGCGCACCCGTTCAGGCGCCTTGCGCTCCTTGGGTTCTTTTGCGATGACGTACTCGACACTACGCACATCCGGCAGTACGCCCCGCAATGCACGCAGAATGGTGCGGTGGTGCTTGTCGGCAAGCCAATCCTTATAGAACTGGCTCGGCACGCCGATGTACACCACCCCATCCTCGATGCGTATGAGGTGTGTGCCCTTGAACCACGTGCTGAAGTTGGCACGAGACACGGACAGTTCGATATCAACAAGCACATTCTCCCAAACCTGATGTGTGTCGATAACAGGAGCCATAGTCGGTAAAAGGTATTATAGTCCCTGCCCCGCGTTTGCATAGTTGCGCATATCGCGTGTGCGTGGGTGTATCGTGTGGATAGCGTGTGGATATGTGGATGAGCTAATGCGCTACGCAGAAGACGCGCAAAAACTTGACATCTATGCAATTTTAGTTCAGTATTAGCTCGGAGTACCTTCACATCACCACACCGCGCGTGTGGGAGAATAGGGAGAAAAGCATGAGTGCAGACGCCCTTTGGGGCTTGTTGATCGTTGTTGCAGTGGGCTTGATGGCCATCTACGCCCTCTGGGACTTCATCAAGCCGCTGTTTGCGGTGAAGAAAAAGAAAGCGACTTCAAGCGGCACCGCACCTGCCCCGTTTCTTCCTCGGAGCACTGCATGGCTTACGGTCGATGCTGTCCTGCTCACCTTCCCTATCTGGATTCAGATCCCGATACATCTCTTTCTGACCGGATGGTGGTATGTGATGGCGGAAAGCGCAGTGTTCTTCCTGTCAGGGTGCTTACTGGTGGTTATGCCGCTATACGCGGTTCAAAGCGCGAACGCGTTCGACAGGGGCGAGCAAACCTTTGTCACTTTCGTGAAGCGCTACCGTAACAGGTTATTCCTGCGTAAAAAAGGTGAGAAATACCTTGACTTAGTTGGACACATGCTGCCCGACAGAACGTTCAAGGGCCTGCTGGACCCCGCGCTAAACCGCGAACAGAACGAATTCTGGCGCATTGTTGAGTGTAACGGCGCGGAAGCGCCGGTCGGCTCCGAGGTCCATAAACTTCTCACGGTACGTCTACTGCTTTGGTATATCAACATCTGGTACGATGTTGCGCTAATCGGTGTTAGGGGCCTTGTTGAGGTGAATGAGCGGCCAATCGAAAAATGGCGCATTGAGAGCCGTGTTGGCAAAGACAGTGAGACGGGCGCGGATACAACCATGCCAAAGGTTCACATTATTCCACCTAGGCGGGGCGAGACAACAAACCACATACGCACCGCACCTGAAAGATGGGTGGTCTATGTCGAACAGGGCGAGGTCAAGGGTGCGTACATACCTGTGGATACCATCGTCATCTTCTACATCCGCTCGATAAACCCGATGCAGCAAGAGCGCTACCAGGGAATATGGTCGCAGTTCCTGAATGACGCCGCTGTTGATATTGTGCTGCGTGCACAACGCGGCCTGACCATGGCTCAAATATTCGACCTAAACATCGACACCAAGGGAACAGTCGGTGCTGAAGCAAATGACTTGCTTGTGCAGGAAATACGCCGAATCAAGCGTCGACTTGAGGAGAACATTGGAATAACGATTGATGATGCCGCCCAGCCGGACGAAGCGGATTACTCCGGTGGAGTGCAGATACGTGCGCTTACCATTCACACACGCAGTCAGAAGGAGGCGGAAGCGCTCAGTGCGCCGTGGGTTGCGGAGCGGCAAGGTAAAGCTAAAGAGACGCTAGGTAAGGCTGAAGCCGTTGCCGAGGCGGCGGTCACGGACGCAGTTGCCCAAGCGATTAAGGAGCACGGTGAAGCGGGTGTGATCGCTCGTGAGACCGATGCGGTGGCGCACGCGGCCGGTGAAGCAAAGAACGCAACACTTATGGCGAGTTTTGGCCGAAGTGGAGCGGCGCAACCTGCAGAAGACGCGACAAGCACGCTGTTGAAGCAGTTGGTGGCTCTGTTGCAGCAGCAAGGAAAAACCCAAGAGGAAATACGTGAGGCACTTACGCAGGCGCGTAAGGAGAAGGAGGAGTAATGAGTACCACAGAACACCTGGGACTCGCGTTCCTTATCGCGCTCGTGGGGATTGTCCTCACTGTCGCGTTGTTTATGCTCCGCGGTAAGATAGGGCCGAAAGGTGGGCGGTTTGCTAGCACTGCACTCTCCCTTTCCCTTCTTGCAGGTGTGGTGTGGCTTGCCCACCACTACCTGCCATGGGACACCATTGCCGCCTTTTTGGGTGACCTTCTGCAGGGGGCGGGCGTTCCGCCTTACTTGTCGTGGCTCGCTGACGCCCAACACCTGAAGTACGTGCTTCTCGGTGTGGGTGGGCTCATTGGTGCACTCATACTGCTGCGTGGGATTCGCGGTGGAGGTGCGACACGACCCCAAAGCTCTTGGCAGTCGCCCTTCACAAGCTCGCCGATGGGCACGTCGAGCAATACATGGCTTATCTTGCCCGCCCTGATCGCCGTGCCCGTGCTCGGGTATCTCATGCGCCCCCAGGATCCATTCGGCTGGCTTACCGACTACACCGCACCACTTGCCGCATTCGGCGCAGGTTTGCTGTTGTGGTGGGGCGGAATGCGTGCCTACAGGGCGTCCGGAGGCGGCGGAAGTATGCCTGCCTTTCTGTGCTTTGGGATGGCATTCGTGTTTCTGGTTGCTACGCCCATCCTCTTGTTTCGCGCGGCTGAGACTGCCGGCAAAGCACAAACCGCTGCCGTGGCTGGAGCAATGCCGCAGCCCACACCGCCCACAGCGGAAAACAGGTGTGAAAGTGGGGTGTACGAGAGGCTCAGGGATGTCGACAGTCTCACCGTGTGCTCGGACACTGTGGACTACGAGATGGCCGTTCCTGCGAACAGCAACGAGTATAGGCTTTGGTTTGACCCGGGGCCAAAGACGAACATCACAGCGCTCCTTTCCGGCCCGTGTGAGGGGGTCGACGTGGTGTATTTCTTAACAAACGGCGCCACACAGACGTTTCGGTGGCCCGAGAGGCCGCTTGCAACAGTCTCGGGTTGGAAAGCCGTGACGTGGACGGGCGCTAACGAACCCGGCTGCAAAGTCCATCTCAGCTTCAACTGAGATCCGGAACAGAAAATATCAGGTCACCCCCAATGGGTGGCCTTTTCTTTTCGGCACGTTGTGCTATAGTCGTGTGCACTATGCCAAAGCGCACATACCAGCCGAAAAAGCGAAAGCGCGCCACCACGCATGGCTTCCTTGTGCGTATGCGCACACCCGGCGGCAAGCGTGTCATTCGCGCACGCCGCGCCAAGGGCCGAGCCAAGCTTTCCGTATAGGCTCGTACCCGCGGCTCTTGTCTTTTGTGAGCCTATGCCCCCGAAAAAGCATCGACTGAGCCGTCGGCTGTTTGATGAACTCCACCGGACCGGCACGCGTGTGCGCGGCCCAACACTTACGCTTCTCTATACGCACGCTCCACAAGCGGGCTATGCGGTAGTGGTGAGCAAAAAAACGGCGCGTAAGGCGCACATGCGCCGGCTCGTACGTCGTCGCGTATACCATGCACTCATGGAATGCGCACCCGCACTGGAGGCAAGCCGCCATATTGCGGTATTTGTGAGCCCTGCCGGGGCCACCCTTCCCTACCACGCCCTCAGAGACGAGCTTGGAGAGCTCATAAAGCGCATTTCCGGCGCTCACACACATCCGCGTTCGCGCAGAGGCGCAGAATAAGGTAAAATGCGCCCATGCTCGGCGACCTTTTTCACCAAGTCATCTATGTACCGCTCTACAACGCGCTTGTGGCGCTCTTGTCGCTTGGAAGCTGGGTTGATGTGGGAATAGCGGTGATAGCCCTCACTGTGTTGGTGAAGCTTCTCCTTGCGCCCCTCTCGCTCAAAGCCGCACGGACGCAAATACTCATGCGGGACCTTGAGGCGCCCATGCGCGACATACGAGAACGCTACAAGGACAAGCAGGAGCAGGGACGTAAAATGCTGGAGTTGTACCGCGAGAAAGGCGTGAACCCATTCTCCGGTATTGCCAGCCTTTTTATACAAATACCCATTATTTTGGGGCTCTATTTTGTATTTTTGAAGGGTGGTTTGCCTACCATTGACACCGAGTCGCTGTACGTGTTCGTACCGGTGCCGCCCCAGGTTGATATGCTGTTCCTCGGGCTCGTGGATATGGCGGGGAAAAGCTACATGCTCGCGGTGCTTGCAGGTATCAGCCAGTATTGGCAGGCATACTTTGCACTCCCTCCCGCCGCACCGAGAAGTGAAAACCCCACATTTCAGGAGGATTTTACCCGTACCATGCAGCTCCAGATGCGCTACATTTTGCCTGTGTTTATAGTGTTCGTAGCCTACGTGGCAAGTGCCGCGGTTGCATTGTACTGGATCACGAGTAATATCTGTACAATCCTTCAGGAGCTCTATGCGAAGCGAAAGCTGCGCAGTGAGCGCGACACCCAAACCCATGCCTGACACCACACCCACATCCATAGAGACACTCATTCGCGAATTCGTGGAGAAACTTGCCGCGTCCATAGACTCCATTGAAAAAATAGAGTCGTCCGCACATACCCTCTACAACATTCGCACAAGTGACAGCAAACGTCTCATCGGCCCGCAGGGTGAGCATCTGCGCGCCATCAACATGCTCGTGCGGCGTATGGCCGAAAAGCGGCTACCCGACATATCGAATGATTTTATGGTGGACGTGAACGGCTACCATCGCGAGCGTATTCGCGAGATAGAACAGAAAGCGAAGCTTCTCGCCGACCGTGTGCGCACCTTCCGCTCGAGTGCCGAGCTCTCTCCCATGAACGCGTACGAGCGCATGATAGTGCACGCCATGTTCACAGACGACCCGGAGGTTATGACCGAGAGCGAGGGGTCGGGCCCTGTGCGGCATGTGGTGCTCAAGTATCGCCAAGCATAAACGCTCCCCTTGGGAGCGTTTATGCGTTCATGGATGTGCAGGAGAGTGTCTCCGGACGTAGCCGCTAGAATGGCTGTGAACTCGTGGCTGTGCCCGAGGTGTTTCCTGCGGGAAGTGTGAGCGACCAAAGAAAACCATCATCCTTGGTACGGAAGAGCAAATACCGGTGCTTGGGATCAAGTGCCAAGTCAACTATGTCCATACGTCGCTCTGTGAGCTTGTAGGGCTCTGCCAGAAGCTCTGTGGCGCCGGAGATGGTGTCTATCTTCCAGAGCAGGTCTGAAAACGATACCCTGCCCTGGTACCACGCTTCCGGGTATTCCTCTTTGCGCGGAATACGATCCGGTACCGCGCAGTAGAGGACGGCACTGTTCTCGGTATCCCACACGCACTTTTCGGGCAGCGTTACCAAGCTCTGATATGTCACCTTCCCTGTCTCACGGTCGAGAAGCCGGAGCGATGCAAGTGTGCCCTCCAGTACGGAGTATAGTATGTGCTTGCCGTCCCGTGAGCTCATGGCGGTGGCGGCGGGCACTTGGGTAAGTGCAAGGTCGGTCGCTTGGGTCTTTACGTTAAGCGTCCACACATACCCTGCCTGTACGGAAGAAGGGTTGGTGTATATCACCAACAGGTCAGGAGCTTGCCATGTGGCGGTCACCTCCCGCAGCGGCGAAGTCCACACCTGCTTTCGTGCGCCGGACTGCACATTTTCTATGAAGCCGCGCGAGCCCGTGTCGTCCCGTAGCACAAAGAACACCTGGGCGCCATTTGGAGAAAGTACTACGGAGTACGCATTCTCGGGCAGGTAGCGGCCCTTGCGTTCATAGGGCGGTTTGCTTACGTCCTCCCCCTCCACTTGTGGTGTGCGAGGCGTGAGCCATCCAAGCCATGTGAAAAGTGTTGTAGCTTCCATGTTCATGTAGCGGTAGAGTGTCGTGCTCGCATCGGGAGCCCATGCAGCTTCCGCTATGCCGGGGATGATCATGAGTGAAGTAGCTGTGGCCGTATCCATCCGCACAAGGCTCACATCCAAGATGTGGCCGGTGGTGCGCTCGATGTAGCGTGCGGTGGGCTCTATCACACCCTGCACTTCCCGCTCAATGACGAGCGCCGCCCCCACAGGCTCAGTGGTCAGTTGGCGCAGTACGGGCACCGGCACCGTGGAAGAGCTCCGCATGTCTGTGGGAGAAAGTGGACGATCCCCGGCAGTGACATCAAAGGGGCGGTCCGGTGCGCTGTCGCCGAAACCCGTGTCGGTGTTTTCCGGCGCAGCATCATCGCCCCCAAGCACAAGCACGAGGCCCAAAATACCAACTATCACCAGGACGGACGCCGCCGCTATGAGAATGAATAGTTTATTACGCATGGTCTGTGTTAGAACGCATCAGCGTTGGGCATGGCGGGCGGAGGTGGAGGCGTCGTGCCTGTGCCACCGGTAGGTGCGGGAGTAGGCGCAGGTGTCGGTGCGGGGGCTGTGGGTGCGGGAGGAGGCCCCAAGTCGTCCGTTGAGCATGCGCACGCACTTCCGTTCCATGTGCACCCAGGTGCACACTGTTGATTCTGGCCCGCCGGCTGCTCAAATGTACCAGGGGCGCCCGGTGTCGCGGGGAGGCCGCCACCACCCGGGGCACCACCGCCTCCGGCTGTTGTTGGAAGGGGCATAGCCTGCCGTGTTTCAATGCCCTGGAACACATCAAGGCTCACAAGGTTGGGGTTTATGGTGCGCAGTATAAGTACCGCGGCGAGCACGATAAGAAGGCCCACTATCGCATCTCTGATGCGATCCTTTGCGCTACCTATCTTGAAAGGAGAGTCGGTCATCATGTACTCTACTCCCCCAAGCGCCACCATCACCACGGCGAGCACGGCCGCCACACCCACGGAAATCCCTATGAGGCCCTGCAAAAGGCCCACAAAGTCAAGGTTCTCGTCGCCAATGAGAGGCAGATCAGGCACGAGAGGAAAGAAGCCCGCGTCACCGGCAAACACAACCCCGGGCGCCAACACAAGCGCATACAGTGCTGCAGTGCTTAGAAACGATCGTATGTGTGAACCTGAACAATGCATACTAGAGTGAGAAGAAAGCGGGGTCGTTGCGCTCCTGTTCGCCGGTGTTGAAACGAACACTGAGTGCGGCTCGGGCGCTCTGCAGTATCTCTTTGGTATGACGGAGTACAAGTGTCACAGGAGATGTTCCACTGCCACTTCCCTCCGGGCGCAGGGTGATGGTACCGCGCGCGGCAACGGGCGCATTGCCCACCTTCCACTCGTATGTAAGGAGCGCATCCTCTCTGTTCTTGACGCTAAAGTAGTATGGCTCCGCTATGAATGCCACCTCTTCCCCGCGCAGTGTATAGGCGCTTGGAATAGCGCGTTCGAAGCGCATACCTAAAAGCGGACTCTGCTCGTAGAGTATGAGGGTCGGCTGCGATACGGGTGCAAACACCTCGCCGTTTGCGATGAGTGTTCTGTCCATGTTGGATACCTCAACAGCAATGCGCAGCGTCTCAAGATACTTGCTGTTCATGAGCGTCACCGAGCGCTTGCCATACCCGCTCATGTTCTGCATGGGGAAGGTCCCCTGCTTCCAGAGGTATACCAGGTTTTCGGCCGGTATCTCTTTACCGGAGGAGTCGATAAAAGTTGGGATGGCGGTGAAGGTGACGAACGAGCCGGGGCTCTGGAGCGCTTTGCCTTTGTAGAGAAGTGGTGTGTAGGTGCGCGCCTCCCACGTGACACCCACGTACGCCGGGCGTATGGAGCGCGAGGTGTTCACCACACGCCCGTCAAGCGTCTCGAGCGATACCTCTATCACAGTGAGGGAGCCAATGGGTCCCGTGCGGAATCTGTACTCGTCTCCCCCGCGCGCCTGCTGCACCACTTTGCCGTTCTCACGCCAGGTGATGAGTGCTCGTGTGGCGTCAAAGGAGTAACTCTTCACACGGGCCTCCACCTCCGTGAGTGGAGCCGGGCTTTTTGGTTTCAGGACTATCTCAGCGGTAAGCATCGCCGCCGTATTCGGCCCAACCGCATGTGCATGAGGCACACCCACAACCAGGCTCGTGAGGCACGCAAAAACAGCCGCTCCGAAGAGCATCATAGGAGAGGTTATGTGTGCGAGAGTCTTCATGCGGCAAGCGGACGTGCTGATGGGGTGTTGTCGTTTGCGGCGCGCTGCTGCTTGTTGGTAAGCGGCCGCACCACTCCAGTATACCGTTCTTGAGCCCTACGCGCGGGCTGCGCTTGAGGATAACCGGCTCGTTGTAATCTTGCCGGAAGCACCCGTGCGTGCACTTGGTTTGATGCACCAAAACGCGGCGCACCACGAGGGCGACGACCACGAGGTGAAGTACCTTGCGCTACCCCGCGCAGCTGCCGGGTTGGTGATGCGGCTCGCTTCGCCTCCTCCTCCACAGCTCGCGCTTTATCTTGGGCGTGTGATATCGCTATATGGCGACTTACCATGAACGTAATCCCCGGAAGGAGCTCTATGATAGGGAGTAGCTCAATAATAAAAACCGCAACATTGACAAACACAGGCTGCACTTTGAAGCTTACCATGTTGTAGCCGAGGGATTTGAACCAAAACCCAAAAACCGCGTATGCGAAGAATTTGCTTGCTATCGCAATCCCCGCGTATATTGCGGGGCCGACATAAATGAGGCCGATAGCAGCGCCACCGCCCGCCGCCACTGCCGCTGCACACTTCACACTGTTCATCACTGTTCCCACCACACCCTTGCTTCCCATCGCCGCGAGGCACGCTTCTCCCACCCCCGCAAGGCCGAATGCGATAGCCATCAGAAAAAGCAGTACCGGCGCAAAATCAAGCAGTACCGCCGTCGCAATGAGCAGTACGCGCATATTTCCGTCTACTCGGTAGTGTACTGGTACAGCCATACTATTGTGGGGCGGCTTCTTCATCGCCTCCCGAAAGTGAAGCGCGGGCGGCCTTGATGGATAGGAGCTGACTCGGGTCGGAGGTGATGATTTGATCTTCCGTGTACGAGGCTATTATCTTGATAGCGACATGCTTCGCTCCCGCAAAGAAGATACCCTCCCCCACCTCAGACTCAAGAAGTAGATACTTCTCTTCATCGGTCAGGTTGAATGTTTGCTGCACGCGGTCTATGGACGTAGGCGACTGTTTGAGGAGCATTTGCATGGACGAGTTGGTGATCATAGGCACGCCATAGGGGCTTTTGAGGAAGTCGTCCACGTCTTGGGTGATGGTGGCAAGCCCAAGGTAGTACTTGCGGCCGCGCTTTGCCACACCGTAGAGGAAGGACGCTGTGTCTTCGGTCTTCATCATCCACCACGCCTCATCCACCACAAGGAGGCGCTTGCGCAAGTTGCGGCGGATGGCCGTCCAGATGTAGTTGGTAATGATGTACATGGCGGCGGGCTTAAGGTCGTCTTCCATGTCGCGTACCGAGAAGACGATGAACTTTTTGTTGATGTCGACGTTGGTGGGTCTGTTTATGAAGCCGGCCCACGTACCTTTGGTGTACTTGGCCAGGCGCTGCACCAGCGAGTCGCTGCCCTCAAGCCCCGCCAGCACGAGCTCGAAGTCGCTCATGAGGGGTGGGGTGAGGTTGGTGAAGTCGCTTGTGCCGTTTATATCTTTGAGCGCGTACGTCTCCGTGATGGCCCGGTCTATGAGCCCATCTTCTTCGGGTGTGAGGCCTCCGAGGAGTATGCGGAAGAGGCCGACGAGGGTGATGATGTTTTGGCGCAGAATGTCGCCCGGAGACTCGTCCTCGCGCACTGCGGGCAGGTCGAACGGGTTGATATGGTGCTCTGACGAAAGTGAGATGTTGAAGTAGCGCCCGCCTGTGGCGTTGGCCATGTACTCATACTCGCGCTCAGGGTCAATAACGATGATCTCGGTGTCGAACATGAGCGAGCGCAAGATCTCAAGCTTCACGGTGTAACTTTTTCCTGCGCCGGACTTGGCAAAAAGCACCGAGTTGTAGTTTTCCATCGAATAGCGGTCAAACAGTATGAGCGAGCTGTTGTGGCGGTTGATGCCGTAGAGGATGCCTTTGTCGGCGGTAAGGTCGAAGGAGACGAACGGAAAGACCGACGAGAGCGGGGTGCTGTTCAGTTTGTTGTGCACGGAGAGCTCGTCGCGCGCAAGCGGCAACACGCTACGGTACCCCTGCTCCTGCTGGAAGAGGGCGGGCTTAAGATACACCATCTGCGCTTCCAGCAGGGACTTTATTTCGCTCTCCACTTTATCGAGCTCTTCTTTACTGTCCGCGTAGAGAGAAATGTAGAGGCCCACATCAAAGAGCCGTTCCTCAGCTTGCTGCAGACTGTCTCGGAGGGATTCCAAGTTTTCGTACGCGGCGTCCAGCATCGGGTCGCGCACCATACCGCGCCGCTCGCGCTCGTGTATCTGGCTCTGCACCTCCGCCACCTTTTTCTGAAACTTCTTGAGCATCGGTGCTGTGTCTATCGGATGCACAAAAATACTTATATCGAATACCTTGTCCAGGTTGATGATCGGGGAAAACCAGTTGTCGGAAAGGTAGCGCGGGTAGGAGATGACGAAAAACGTACGCACCACTTTGTCGCCCAGTGAAAGCTCACGCGGTGTTATTTGGAGCGCCGATGGAGCGAGCACATCCTTAAGCTCAAGCGCACCCGCCTCGTATATCTCCTGCGGCAGGATAGGGCCGGCGTTGATGCCTGTGTCCTTCTTTGGTTTTATGAAGTCGAGTAAACCCATGGCGTTAGTACATAGTGGATAGTGTAGAGTTTTGAGTGCAACGAAGCCCGAGATGCGCGATAGTATACGGCTGCTTGGATTTTGGATTAAAGGTTATGGATTATAGATAGTAGTACGAATAAGACACGACAGCTCTATAATCTAAAATCACTTTTTCATATCTTGGTATCTCGCCTCCGTGCACACTCCGCACTCCACTTTCCACTTTTCGCTACTCACTTATTCGCCAGTTCGGACAGGGGTATCGGACGCTCGAGCTCACCGATGTTGAAGAGCTTGTAGTACAGCTCTATCACCTCCTCCGTACCAAGCTGTGCGACGCGTACGCCTGTGCGCGCCAGGCCCGTCTGCACCACCGAAATGCGTTGCTCAAGCTGGCTTCGGTACTCCTCAAAGAGTTGTGTGCTCAGGCGCGCGTCTTTGGTGCCGCCCGTAAGAGCACCGAGGCCTCCAAGCCCGCCCGAGCCTGTGGTGATCATGGGTGGCGCGTATGGCACTATGAGAAAAAAGCTCTTCGTCATAATGCTTGAGCCTTCAACGAAGCCGCGAACGAAGTCGATGTACTCGCGCACCTGTATCTTCATGAGCTCCGACTGCTGTTCTATGTAGCGCTTCTCAAGGAGTGCCAGGTAGGGCCGTATGTCGAGCTCGCGGGACTGAACGAAAAATTGAAGCGAGAAGTCGAGTGAGTTCAAGAACGTCTGGAACTGCACGAGAATAGCCGCCTGCTCATCTTCCGATTTAAGTGCAATGTTGAGGGAGCTTGCCATGAGCATGGCCCGCAAGCTGCCGTCCTTCAGGACCACAATACCATCGCGTACCTGCTCTATCGGCACGAAGTCCTGGCTCGCTTTTGCTTTTTTTGCTGTTTGTGAAAGTGCCATAGTTATTTCTTCAAGGTTGTGGGCCGGCCTTGTTCCGTCGAATACAAGCTTTCCTTAATGTCGAGCGACCATGCGAGCTCTTTCAGCTTGCTTTCGGAAAGTGCGGGCACGACAGGCTTTGCGACAACGGGTGCGGCTATAGCCGCATCTGCCTTGCGCACAGGTGCGGCTTTTTTCCAGAGGTAGAGCTTGTTGCGTAACGTATAGAAGAACGCGCTTTCAAGAATGGCGATAAATGGCTGCGAGTTGACCTTGAAGAAGGACAGCGCGACCGCGAGAAGCACCACCGGTCCGCCCAAAAGCACAGCGAAAAAAAAGCCGGCCACAACAAACAGAAACACCGCGAAGCCGCCCGCCCCGGCGAGATAGATAGCTTGCTTCAGGGTGAGCGGCCCGAAAAGCTTGTCCTCAATGTCGATAAATTGTGGTACGGCAAATCGCATAGGCTAGTCGATGGGTTCTCGGTACGGGTCTACGGGACGCGCGGGTGTGTTTGTGGGCGCAGTGGCGGATGCTGCGGCTGCGTCATATGCAGCCTCTTCTTGCGCGGTTTCGGCATGGAGTGCTTCACTTAAGTGTTTGGCCACCGGGGCAAAGACGTGCTCCTGCACTTCCTTGGAGATAGGGTCAGCTACCTCCGGCCTGAGCCCCACCTCCTTGATGAGTGCCTGTCCGAAGTCCGTAGCATCCGTCATACCCATGAGTACGAAAAGCACTTCTTGCTCCAGTGCGCCTGCTTGGTCTATGTGGAGCCCGTGTGCTTTTACCAGCTTGGCAAGTGCTTCCTTGTAGCTTGCGCTTTCAATGGCCTGCTGCAATGCGGGAGGAAGCGACTCCCACACTTTGCGTACGCCCTCTGTTAGCTGATTGTTTGGGTCCATGATCAATTGCTTCCTAATGTGTATTATGCCGAGCCAGTATCCTTTTCTTGCTGCTTCTTCATTTGCTCAAGAATTTTTGCAATTTCCTCTCCTTGGCGCTGCTCTTTCGACTTACCTCTCGATAGACGCTCTTGCGCTACGTACTCTCGTTTCCACTGTGCCAATGGAAGGCCGAAATTGGTGTCGCTGGCGAGTCGGTCGACCACTTGATCTTTTCGCTTCGCGCCCGCATCCTTCAGCGCCTGGGCGTAGTCATGATCTATCTTCTTCCGCGCCTCGAGCTTCTTTTCTGCCATCTTTTCTGCCACCTCATCGTCTTTAAGCATGGGGTTGGCGGAGATCATCTCAAGTCGTTGTGTATGCGCTTTCTTGCGTGCCTCAAGATGCGCCTTCTCTTCACCTATACGTTGCTGTATCTGCGCTTTGGCGTTCATGTCCTGTGTGCGGCCAAGCTCTGCCTGAAGTTGGCTAAGTGTGCGCTGTACCTGTGCTATCTGCGGGTCGCGTTCTTGTGCGCGGGCGTAATTGATGACGCGAAGGTTGGTGGCCATGTCCGTCATGTCGGCGTGTTTTTGCGTTGTGAGCTCCTCCACCCTCTGTGTGTGGGCTGTGCGTTCGGCCGCACTCATACGTGACCAGTTCTTCTCGCGTTGCTTATGGAGTGCGCCGAGCTCCGTGTTTGAAGCCTTGATGCGCCCAAGCGCCCCTTGGCTTGTAAGTACGCGCTTCTTCATCACTTCGGCGGCGACAAGGTCGCTCTGTTTTTCTTTGATTTTCTCCGGATCCGTCTCCTTGCTGATTTCTTTATTCAGGTTGCCAATGGTACTGTCGAGGTGGCCCAGCGTGTCGGTAAGCTTACCTTCCACTTCAAGCTTAGCAGTCTCATCCGCATGTTCCGCTTCCAGCGCAGCGGCCTCCGCATCACGTGCAGCTTGTAGCCCCATCTGCTCGGATGCTTTATGTGCATCATCCACCTGTTCTTGCTTGAGGTCGCGTTTACGATTGTCCTCACCCGTTGGAGTAGGAGCGGCGAGCCACTTTTCGTACGCATTTTGCTTTTCAGCCATTTCTTTTTTCCAGCCTGTGTAGCCGCCCTTCTTGGCTTCGCCCAAGTAGCCCTGGGAGAGACCCTGCACAAGTTTAGTGCCGCGCGGGTCAAAGCTAGCGCTTTTAACTTTATCTGCGGTCGGCTTAACAAAGCTTTCGCCAAAGAACGTACCAACCTTGGTGCGGGCAAACTTCGAGTTCTTGAACTTCGCCTCCGCAAGCTCCGTTGTCGCCCCCACACCTCGGCGCATGGTGTATGCGGCGGCGCCCACAGGTGCCATTACTCCTGCGCCGAATCCCATACCTGCGGTCTTTGCAATGTCGCTACCCGTCTTCATCATCACAGCCGCGCCCGCCGCGCCCATGTTCTTCGCCACGATGAGGCTTGCGATGAGGAAGCCTACCACCAAGACAAAATAGAGTATGAGCGCCATGGCGCCTATATTGCCTGTCGCCGCTCCCGAAAGGCTGGTGAGGTCGTTGGATGCAAAATAGCGAGCACTGAGCGAGGTGGTAAGCTTCCACGAGATCCAGAACATCAAGAACATTGCCGGTGCAAAGAATGACTGCGATAAGAGCTCCTTCCACCACCACCTCCCGTGCCCTGTAATTTTGGTGACCCACATCACAAAGGTCACGGGCGATATGATGAGCAAAAAGACCAGCTTGACGAAGCGCCCGATGAGGAGGAGTGCGGCCGCGCCAAAAATGAACGTCATTACCGCAAAAAGGATACTGCCGAGTGCGCCAATATACATAATGCGCTTCTGCATATCCTCCGTTGCACCGGGCGTTGCGTTGGTAAAGGAAAAAATGCTTATGAGCTTCAGCTGTCCCCACCACGCACCGGCCAAGCCGTCACCGATACACTTGCTGTCGGTAAAGTTTGCCGCCGCGACCTGCTGGCCACATGCCGACCCGTCGAGGTCCGGACGTGCTTGTGTGATCAGAAGGGTATATATCTCCGTCGCGGCAAGGTTGGACACGTCTATCACTACTTTCGTAAAAAGCATGCTGAAATTTACGAAGATGGCCGCAAGAATAACTTTGAATAATAGCGATTTGTCGCCATAGCTCGATATTCCCATGATCATCGCGAGGCCGATGAATATGGTGAGAAACACCAAGAACACGTTGGTGAGATCGCGTATTACTATCCAGGCATCCACAACACCCGGCATTTCTCCCACGAGCTGGCCCATACCCACCACAAGCTCCGCCACGGCGAAGTTAAGCAGTATAGCTGCGCCCCCCGCAAACCACGCCATGAGAGACATGATGCCGTACGAGGCCCAGGCCATACAGCCCCACAGTATCGAGCCACCTCCGCCGTCAAAACAGCCGAATTCCGGTGTCTCGGTGTTAGCCGCTTTGTTCGGGTTGGTCTGCATCACCTGAGCCGGCCCTTGTGCATACACGAGCGCATCGCTTGCGGGTGCCAGCACGGACAAGCCTATGCACAGCACAAAGGCCAGCATAAGTATGCGCGAGGTGCTTTGGTGTACGTGTAGAGCTTTAAACATGCGTGTTATGCGCCGGCTGTCGGTGCGGGAGGAGGTGGTGGCGGGAGTGTACCTCCTCCGGTATCGGTACCACCTCCGCCCGTGTCTGTACCACCTCCATCGGCCGGAGGCGGTGGCGGCGGCGGTGTGCTACCTCCACCTCCCGTGTCGGTTCCGCCTCCTCCAGCCGGCGCGGGCGGCGGGGGTGGCGGCGGTGGTGTCGTTCCTCCACCACCCCCGGGATCTATAGGTGGCGGTGGCGGTGGTGGCGGTGCGCCCCCTCCACCCCCTCCTCCGCCGGGCGGCGGGGGTGGAGGGGGTGGAGGCACGGGTGTGCCACTCTGCGCCGCGGCGCGTATTTCTGCGGCAAGCCTGTTAAGCACTGTCTCCGCTTGGCTGAGCTTCACTTGTGCGTTCGGGTCGTTCGGGTCTATGCCCGCGATGGCTGCACGAAGCTCGTTGAGAGGCGCAACGTACTGTATGAGGCCGGCACCTTGCGCCAATGCTATTTGCTGGTCAATGCGCGCTATGAGCGCCGCCTTACGTTGTTCGACAGCTTGCCTGCGTGCCTCAGTGATCTGGTCCAGGTACGAGACTCCAGTGTCGGGGTCTGCCTCGGTGATACCCAGCAGGCCGCCTGCACCTGTAAGTATTTCTCGTATAAGGTATGCAAAGAGTGCGTCGAGTATCTCCCCCACTTCATCCGCCGCTTCAAGCTGTGCGAGAGGCGAGTTGGTGGTTGAGTGTAGGTGCTGCGATATGAACTTTCCCGGAGTACACACTTCCCCGGAGCCATCCGGGCAGCGCATGGAAAACATGTTTTCCGCAAAACTCAGAAGGTTCATCTCGTAGCCGGACTTCCCGACAATGCGTGCCTTCATTTTTGTGTCTGCCTCCAGGAATGACCCCCATGGGTTGCTTGTCGGATCCATGGTCATGCGGAACCAACCCGGAAAACCACCCTGGGCGAAGTCTCCCGCCATAAACGCGTCTATGTTCTCAACAACATCCGTGAGGCGGCACGCAAAAACCTCTTCTTTTGGTTGGTACCACGCAAGAGCCAAATTAATCATCAGGTCTAATCTGAACGGGCTGCATAAGAACTGTAGATCGGGATTGTTGAATATGAACTCTCCCGCCATCACATCCGCCATATCTATGAAGAACGCTTGCGGATCTTGCACAAAGGTCGGTGCACCCTCAAAGCCGGAGTTTATCCATTCTATGACGCTGGCGGTGATCATTTCGATGATGACGCGCTTAATTGCCCAAAGAATGGCATCCATGATGCACTCTTTGCGTACGAGTGTGGTCGTGTTCTCAAGCTGTTGTCCTGTTTCCTGCACAGGCACGTACAAGCCGCCACCACCTACGACCCCTCCAATAATGTCCAGCGGGTCCGTCCAGTCGATACCTTCGAGCCCCACCAAGCCACCTAGCCACGTGAGACCATCCGCTATCAAGTTCTCAATAGTACAAAATCCCTGAGCCTCTACCGGGCGTACCGACGGGATGAGCAAAGATGGCACCACAAAACTGACCACAAGGAGTGCGGCT
Source organism: uncultured Candidatus Saccharibacteria bacterium (assembly GCA_964459635.1). Taxonomy (GTDB): domain Bacteria; phylum Patescibacteriota; class Minisyncoccia; order Phycocordibacterales; family UBA12088; genus CAYWMQ01. The sequence goes on from CAYWMQ010000003.1 coordinate 45,473, forward strand.
GTGCACTTTCGGCCCAAGTTTTTTAGCAGTTGTTGCATCGGTGTTGTCAGGGTGTGCCGGTGGTCGAGCCCGGGTTCACACCCTTACTTTTCCGGTAGGTGTGAAAGTCTCCTATTGCTCGCTGTATGGCGGCGTAGTGCGGCTCGTATTTTCCGGTAGCCGCCGCCGCCGCCATCGGATCGTGCTCAACATTACCAAGTGCCTCCATGGTGTGTGCGTAGGCCAGGCTTGCATTTATGAAGTTGACGTGCAACGCAAGCGCGTCTTCGGGCACCGCAAGGCCCTGCATCTTTTTGGCAGCCTCGCGTATACGGGACAGTTGCACATCGAGCTCCGCTTTTGCTGTGATGTCTTTGTTCTGTATGAACTTTCCGATTAAGACAAGCTCATCCGTTTTGTTCTTCCCGACCGTTTCCACAAGTATCGCGAGCACTTGCGTGATATAGCTCACCGAAGCGTCCTGTGAGGGCGCAACAACTTGTATGCTGCTCGTGCCCACTTTTTCGGGCTCCACTGCCCATGCGCTTCGCGCCACAGCCTCATCAACCAACTTCTCCTGGTCTTCTTTACTGAGTTGTGTTCCCGTTTGACGAGCAAGCAGGTACGAGCCCATGATCTCCCGTGATACGCGTTCGGTGAAGGTGAGTGAGCTTGTCGCCATGGTGAACATTGGTCCGGTGCTGCTTGATGCGGCGACAAGGTAGTCGTTGGCGGCGGCACGCTGCGGGTTGCGACCAAAGCCCACCTCATCTCCATCCTTCGTGCCATCGCCGTCGCTGTCCGGGTTCTTCGGGTCGGTGTCCCAAAGCACCTCTTCCCAATCACGCAGTCCGTCAGCGTCTGTGTCCAGCTCCTGTGTGCGTGCACGTACGGACGCAAGCTCGCTGTACGCGCCCAGGCTATCCGCCGGAGCGTAAGCTGCATCGTCGCGCGTATAAAGTACAAAAAGTGCAGCTATAAGACCCGCTGACACAAGTGGGAGCGCCACTACAAGAAAAGGCTTGCTTGGTAAATAATTTGAAAAACGCATGCGATACAAGAAATGCCCCGGGCCGTACGGTCGTCTTTTACAGTATACGTTGTCCGTGAGTCCGCTTATAGGACAGTATGTGCAGAACTGTGGATTAAAGTGCCACCAGGCGCCCCCTCGACGTGCGCGAAGCGTTCTATGGCTATGCTTGTGTGCTGTACAAATATGTGCTATAGCGTATGTGGGGTTGCATAGAAAAGGAGGTCCCCATGAGTACGTTAAAAAAACTACTGGTAGTGTTGCTGCTGCCGGTCATGTTGGCGGCGTGCACCAATATGGAAAGTATGGAGAAGCCGGATTTTTCCGGTATTGGTGACCGGATTGTCGCCGGCGCGAAGACCGTGGCAAACACAGCCGCTGCACTTCCCAAGAACGTGCGCCACCAGTATGTAATAGACGCGCCTGACGCCAGGCTCTACCAAGGGAGTAATACGGCCGCCCGTGCCAAGGCCTTTGACCGCTGCTGGGCTGATGCGGAGCGGGCTGCGGCGCAGGTGAAGAGTGGAAACAAGGTCAAAACTGTTGCAGGTGCAGCGGGCGGCGGCGCGGCAGGTTATGGCGTAAACCTCTTGCGTGGAAAGAGCTATATCGATAAGCTCAAGGATTACCCCTTGTTCACTGTCGCAGGCGCTGCTATTGGCTTCGGGGTGGCGACAGCTCTGAATGCCAATCTGCAGACGGAGGTCGCAGAACCCATCATGGACGCCTGTATGAGCCAGGCAGGCTTCCGTTGGACTGGCCCGCCGCACGCGTGGGTCGAAAAAAGCAAGAAAAAATCAGAATAATTTGAAAGGCCGGCATTGTACTGCCGGCCCCTTCATATGCCTAATACTGTCATTCATGTGCGAGCCTTACGGAGCTCGCATCTTCATCACCTCGGCGCAGGATTTCTGCTTGATCTGTCCCGTACTGATAAGCCTATTCATCGGCCTCCCCTGCTCTTTTGCCGCACGGCATGCAGTCTGGGCCCGTGCAAGGTCGCGTTTGTACGCGTCCTTTTTGAACCATTCGCCCACTGCGTCACATCCGCCCATCGTGCAGGCTATGTCTGCCCCCGGGGGGAAGCATCCGGCGAGCGGTGCGAGCATACATACCGCTACGATAGCGGCAATGATGCTACGTTTGATCACCATCCTCTCATCCTCCTTGTTTACACCCTCCGCTGAGGGTCTAAATCCTTATATAACATATTCCTCATGAAAATCAAGTGTGTGCATAAGACACATGCGCCGCGCAGAGCAAGCGTACTACAATGAGCTCATGCGGAAGCTTGTTTCATGGGGGGCTGTCATGGCTTTGGGTGTTTCGGCCTTTGTGCTTGGGTATATATGGTCCCTACCCGCCCTGCTTGTGGCGGGAGTAGATTGCCACAAGTACACGAGCGCCACACCCGTGCCCGAGGGATATGCGGCTCCATATAATGTTTTTTCGTCCACACGAGAACTTCTCGTCACCGTCTCCTGTGAGACGAATGGCGCTACCATGACCGTGGGAAGCGGAGACACGGCCATGTACGTATATAAGTATGGGTACGAGTGGCGTGGGGGCTCCTGGCAGCGCATCACCTTTTCCGGCAGCAATGCCGTAAGCGGCACAGACTGGCTGCGCGGCAAGGGTTCGGCGACGCTTGCAGCCGCAAATACAGCCATGCATGTGGTCGGCTACAGCTGCCAGTGGCGTGCGAGCGGCTCAAGCGGGGCGTGGAAGTGTGGCTGCAGGGACACCAACTGCACCAAGTCCATGTGGCAGCTCCAGGCGTACGAAACCCCAAAGGTCGGGGTACCCACTTCCGGAAGTATCTTCGCACAAAGCACCGAGCTCGCGGCTGTGTACGCGTCACAAAAGTACGGCCCGGCGGGCACGAGAATAGCGCTCTACGGCACGGGTTTTGAGGCTTCAAACACGGTTTGGTTCAGTGGCACCAAAGTGACCGCCGGGCCTCCGCAAGGTTCGGCCCTGTGGTTTACCGTCCCCGACGTGACGCCGGGCGTGTACAAGCTTACCGTCGAGAACAGCAAAGGCCGTGAGGGTGCGCCGGTATGGTTTGCGGTCACTCGGCCGAATGCGCAGCTTCCTGTGGTGGAGTCTGTAACGCCGGGAGCGGGCAAGGCGGACCAGTTGGTGGTGATCCGTGGCAAGAACTTTACCCCGACCGGGAATGTGGTGGAGACATCGTTTCAGATGATAGAGAACGTGAGCTCAAGCGACGGGGTCACGATCAGGGTGAAAGTCCCGAGTTTCCCCCGCGACCCGGAAATGCTCGGGAAGCCCGAGAATAAAAACACCGGCACCGTGTGGCCCGTAGGCATTAAGGTCATAAACGCCAACGGCTGGAGCAGTACGTACGGCACGTATAAGATGACATTATGAGCCGTATTTCTCTACATATAGGCCTGTACATGTGGATGTGCGCTATGGCTCTCGCGGGGCTGGTCTTTGGCATGGTTTCGTACTCGCGTGCGGCCTTTGCGCCGCTTCCGGGGACGCCTTTCGGCGGTCAAATACTCAGCATCAATGAGTGTGCGTGCTCTCAAGGTTTTCAGATAGTGGTGGGCCCGCCAAGGCCCAGTATGACGCTTGTGCGCTCTGTGCCGGCTACAGTGGTTGGTGCTCCGGGTATATACGAGTTCATGGCGCCACATCCGGATGCGTGGACACTGGGCCTCCAGGTGCCGTGTGACATATGCCGTTCCGGCGCGTTTTGTGTACCTGTCGGTGCCACCACCGGCGAAGTCGGTGCGTGCGGCATCATGGGCACTTCACTCTAGAGCTGCCAAGCAGAGCCACTGCGCTACCGTAAGCTCCTCCGCACGAGCTTTTTTCTCTATACCACACGCAGAATAAAAGGGGTTAAGCCCCTTTTCTTGAGGGGGCTTAACCCCTTTTATTACAGGAGCAAGGTTGCTTGCTAGGAGCTTTCTTTTTTGTGCAAAGCCGGCGCGCAGGAGGGTGAAAAAGCGTTCCTCATGCGCCTTGTCGGCAAATGCACTGCGCGAAATGTTTTCTATGGCCAAGATCGCGGAGTCTACCTTTGGTGGTGGCGAAAAAGAGCCCGCCTTCACTGTTTTGACGTATCGCGGGGTCCCATATGCCTTTACGGAGAGTGAAAGAAGAGACTCCTTACCTTGCGTGGAGTCGAAAGGTTTGCTTTTTTTGACCACAATACGCTCGACCACTTCCTTTTGGACCAAGAGCGCCATGGAGTGTGGCTGGTGTTCTGTGGTGAGAAACATACGGATAATGAGCCCGGTGATGTAGTAGGGGATGTTCGCCACGAGGGAGTAACGAGTGCCGAGTAACGAGGCGTGAGTAGAGGGGTCGAAACTGCGGATATCTTCCTCAAGCAGAACAAGCTTTCCTGTCTCAATGTCTGCTGCAAAGGTAGTGCGGAGCTCGATAGCAAGTGCGGGGTCTTTTTCCACCGCTACCACCTTCCCCGCTCGCTTCAAGAGCTCGCGGGTAAGGATGCCGTGGCCGGGGCCTACCTCAAGGACGGTGTCTTCAGACGAAAGCGCCACAGCATCCGCCACCCAGCCTGCTATCTCGGGGCGAGTCAAGAAATGTTGGCCGAGGGGGGCGCCTTTACTGTTCTGCTTTCTTGCAGGTTGTGGCATGGTCGGAATACTACTCAAGGTACTGTATAGTCCTCGGGGACAATTCGCCTGCGGCTAGGTACTTTTCATCTATTTCAAGCAGAAACTCGGAGGGTAAGCGTGTGCTCCGAGCGCCAAAGACCGTGCGCACCTGCGCGTAGCACAAATACACCATTTTTCGGGCGCGCGTAAGTGCCACGTAGAACAGGCGGCGCTCTTCTTCCGGGTCGGTGTCCGGGTTTGGCTCCGAGTAAAGGCTCGCATGTGGGAAAAGGCTGTCCTCAAGCCCTGTGATGAATACGTGGTCGAACTCAAGCCCCTTGGCCGCATGTACGGTCATGAGGGACACCATGGACCCGGAGCGCCTCGGTGCGTCGAGCTCGTCTTGGTCGGTTGCAAGCGCCGCGTCTTCGATAAGGCGCATCAGGCCATCGGGCGCGGGCAGTGCATCGTAGCGTGTGGCCGCAAGCGACACGAGCTCGCGCACGTTTTCCAAGCGCTCACGCTCTTCCACTCCCCCGCTCCCGTATAGTGTGGCGAGCCCGGAGCGTTCGAGTGCAAACGCAAGCGTCTCGGACGCCTTGGTCTGCTCCGCACGAGCCTTTATATCTCGCAGTATGTTGTAGAAACCCTGCACTTTTTGTTGTGTGGCACCGGGTAGCGCACTCATGCCCGAGCTGAAAAGCTTGTCAACAGTTACCTTGCCGATGCCGCGCGCGGGGACGTTTATGATGCGTCGTATGTCGGACTCGGCGTTCTCATTCAGCGCCGCGCGTATGTATGCGAGGGTATCCTTCACCTCCGCGCGATCAAAAAAGCGGGTACCGAGCACACGGTACGGCACGCCTGCCGCCAAAAAGGCTTCTTCAAGTGCTCGCGACTGGAAGTTGGCGCGGTACAGCACCGCAATCTCGTGTGCCGGTACACGTTCCGCGATAAGCTCCGAGGCGCGTGCCGCTACAAGCTCCGCTTCGTCGCGCTCATCAAGGCCGGAAAAGCACTGCAACGGCTCCCCGGCCTCATTGTTCGTAAAGAGCGTCTTTTCTCTGCGGCGCTTGTTTTTCTTGATTATTTCGTTTGATACCGAGATAATGGTTTTTGTTGAGCGATAGTTCTCCTCCAAGCGCACAATGGTCGCATTAGGGAAGTTTTTTTCAAAGTCTAGGATGTTGCCGATGGATGCTCCGCGCCATGAGTACACCACCTGATCCACATCACCTACACAGAAAAGGTTGCCGTGCGTCTCCACCAGGAGCCGCACCAGCTCGAACTGTACCGTGTTGGTGTCCTGGTACTCATCCACATGCACATAGTGCCACCTGTCACCAAGTTTTGCGCGCACATCGGGGTGGTCGCGCAGCAGTTTGTATGTGAAGAGGAGTAAGTCGTCAAAATCCAAAGCGCCCTCTTTTGCAAGTATCTTCTGGTAGCGAGGCCACACATCGGCAACAATGCGCTCAAAGTACCCATGGCCTCCCGCCGCCTCGTAGAGTGTGGCATCCTGCGCGTTGCCTTTGGCACGAGAAATGGCGCCAAGCACGGTACGCGGTTCGAAGCGCTTTTCATCCTCCCCCGCTTCGCGGATAGCTTTTTTCACCGCCTTTAGCGAGTCCGCGCGGTCTAGGATGGTGAAATGGCGCGGCAGACCCATGAGTGCGGCATGCTCGCGCAAGAGTTGCACCGAGAGTGCATGAAAGGTGCACACGGTAGGGCCGGTTTGAGTCGGATCTGCGAGCAGTCCCTCTACCCGCTCGCGCATCTCACGCGCGGCCTTGTTCGTGAAGGTTATGGCCAATATACAGGAAGGACGTGTCCCCGCCTTGACTATGTGTCTCACCCTATGGGCTATTGTTTTCGTCTTGCCCGCTCCCGCTCCCGCAAGCACGAGAACGGCTCCCTCCGTGGCCTCAACTGCCCTCATCTGGGCTTCGTTGAGCCCTTTTTCAGCTTCCATGGCCATTCATGATACCACAGCGGACGTAGAGTCAAAAATGGCTCAACAGAGCCATTTTGTACATTCTTGGCACTTTTCCACAGAAAAGTCCGCTTCATGTGTTCTCCATATTGACCGCTTCCCTTGAGCGTCTATAGTGCTATGTACGCCTGAAACGGATGCATGGAAGCGGCACTGCCCCGCGCAGAGCCACACGGTCTCACCGCACCACCAATCGTTGGCTTATCACACAACCAGCTGAACAGGACCTCGGAGGTAGGATGTCCCGTCCTACGACCGCCCGAGCGATATATGCCAGATGTATGGCAGCCCGCATGCCCCGAGCAGTAGCACTCGCGCTTGTATTGGGTGCGTGTGGTTTTGCGTCTACTACCGCCGTGGATGCTTCGCTTCTGTCGGTGTTTACCGGCGCGAAGCAGCAGCAGCCTTTTCACCAGGTGGAGGAGCATGTGGAAAATGCGCAAACGCTCGCACTTCTCCGCCCCGCCCGCAACATTGACCCGAATCCTTCACACGGCGGCGCCGAGCTTGTTGTGGTAGATGGTGAAGCGCTGCTCGCTGAAGTGGTGCCCGGCAGTGCCGAAGACAGTACGGTTGCAGTGCCGAAAGAGGCAGATCAGATCTCGCTCTATGAAGTGAAAGAGGGAGACACTCTTTCACAGGTTGCGTCCATGTTCGATGTGTCGGTGAACACCATTGTGTGGGCAAACGGTCTCTCGAGCGGCACAGGCATCCAGCCGGGACAAGTGCTCCTTATACTTCCCATTTCAGGCGTGCAGTATACCGTCAAGAAAGGCGATACGCTTGCCGCTATTGCAGAGAGGTATGGTGGCGACAAGGATGAGATACTCGCCTACAACGACCTCTCAAGTGAACTTCTAAGCGTCGGAAGCGTTATTACCATACCCGGCGGCGAAGTGCCCGCGGAAAAGCCGAAGGAGGCAGCGCCGAAGAAGGGATCCGCGGGTGTGAAGGGTGGTGCAAGTAGCGGCGGCGGGTCTGGGTACTTTATACACCCGGTACCTGGTGCGGTGCGCACGCAGGGTCTGCACGGGTACAATGGCATAGACTTCGGTGCGGGCGCGGGCACACCGATACGCGCCGCCGCAGCGGGCACCGTCATTGTTTCGCGCGAGGGTGGTTGGAACGGAGGCTACGGCAACTACGTGGTCATCGACCACCCGAACGGTACACAGACACTCTACGCACACAACACGTCGAACACGGTGTGGCAGGGCCAAAAGGTGGTGCAGGGTCAGGTGATAGGCTACATGGGAAATACCGGCCGCTCCACCGGCAATCACCTGCACTTTGAGGTTCGAGGCGCGAAAAACCCCTTCTAGGTCCCACACAGACACGAACATAAAAAGCGCGCCGGCATGGAAGCCGGCGCGTTTCTGGTGCTAGGCGCCTGTCGGTTTTGGCAGGGCCTTGTAGTTTGTCTTTCCGATGCCCAAGAGTGGGATCTCGGGTAATTGTACCAGTGCGCGCATGAAGCTGAACACCGGGAACCCCGCGCTACGCAGGAGCGCGTTCGCGCGCTCGAGCGTTATGTCCGGGTCGGTGGTGAAAAGCACCATGAGCGGTACATCCTCCTCACGCTCGTAGCCCATTACCGCCAAGGCCGGACCCTCTTCTCGCCGAGGCCACACTTGTTCCAATGCTTCCTCGATGGCCCCAAGGGGGACCTTTTCCCCGCCGAACTTTACAAACCGCGTATCTCGGCCTGTTATGCTCAGGTCACCTTCGGGGATGAGGTAGCCTATATCACGTGTGTTCAACCACCTCGTACCCATCACGTCGACGAACGGCGAGGGGGCGTTGCCGAGATAGCCCCTAAATACGTTGGGTCCGCGTACCAGGATCAGTCCCTGTGAGCCCCTCTCGACAGGTTCCAGCGTGTCGCTGTCCACAATGCACAGCTGTACGCCTTTGAGCGGCAAACCCACCCCGGTATTTTTTCGACCCGGTCTTCCTACCGTAATAAGCGGTGACGTTTCGGTTAGGCCGTAGCCCTCAAGCAGCTCAATACCCAGTGCTTGTGCACGCGTGTGCAGCTCTTGCGGGGCCCGCTCTGCCCCCACCAGAAAGGTGCGAACTGTCGCCAAACTTCCCGTCTGGTCAACAGCCTTTAGTAGGGCAAGCAGGAACGAGGGCGTGCCGGCAAGACGAGTGACACGCCACTTCGGTACACCTCGAGCCAAGTGCTTGCTCTTTTTCGGGTCGGCATCAAACACGACACGCATACCGGAAATGAGAGGCAGCATCATAGTCATGGTGTAGCCGAAGCTGTGGAACGGAGGTAGGAAGCTGTATAGGACCTCATCCGCTCCTTCGGGCGGAATGGCGTCCAGCGCACCTTCAATGTCAGAGAGTACATTGAGATGAGTAAGTGGAGTCCCTTTCGGTGCTCCGTCCGAGCCGCTTGTACCAAGGATCACAAGCTCGTCCTGCGTGTCAACGTCTCCGCTGTAGTGCTCCAAGATCCACGCCACACTTCTGTACGTGTGAAGTGTCGCACGCAACAGGTCGCGCAAACCGAGTCGTGTGCGAAATGACTCCAGTGTAACGATCTTCGCATACGTTTCCTCGGACACGTCCATTGGTGCACGGGTCAGAAACGCGTCCGCACTCACAATAACTTCCACTTCTGTTTCGCGGATGAGGTGGTCAACCGCTCTGCGCCCTGAAGTCCAGTTGAGCGGAACAAGTGTTTTCCCCGCCAGAGCCACCGCGAGCGACACTACACTTGCTGCCACAGAGGCGGGTAAAAGCATGCCAATGTTTTGGCCGGGAAGCTTCCGGATGACGCGAGCAAGGAGCAGCGCTTTCGCGGTCATTGCGCGGTACGTGATGACGCCCGCTCGGTCATCACCGCACGCAACAGCTCCACCGCCCATGGCTTTTGCTGTGTGCAGATACGCTTCCGCCAGGGTCTGTGCGCCCTGTGGGAATGCAGGTGCACGCCGCGCACCCCTTTCCCACCCTCGCACCACCTGCGGGGTTACATTACCCTCATCTTCGCCCGTCAGGCCGTGTGCGGCACGGACCACATCTTCCACTGTGGCAAACACCGCTGTTTCCGAAACGGTGCAGCCGAAAATCTCCTCAATAAGAAGTGGAAGAGTCGACACCGCAAGGGAGTCGATGGCCAGATCTCGCCCCAGCTCTTGCCCAAGTCGAACATCCGATGCTTCACAGCCCGCGAGCTTCGCTATCTCAGCCAACACTCGCGCAACCTTTTCCTCGCTATACGCGCCTTGCGTGACTTCGCGTACACGAGGCGCCGGCCGAGGCGGGATGTCCGGTCGAAGGACGTCCGGCTCCGCGTTGTAGTACGCCTCAAGCCAACGGTTGAAGTCGCGTGCAGAAGTGTGTACCGGCCGTGTGCGGACCACATTGATGTCCAGAATGATCTTACTTGCACGGGGCCGCAGAAGGTGTGGATGCGCCCAAAGCGTACGCAGTGCTTCGCGAAGCGTGGGTGTTTTTCGATGGTAATAGCGGGAGAAGACGCTGCCGCCGAGCCCACGGATGCGCACCAACACAAGCGGTGCGTTTGGGTTGGCCTGTGCAAGCGTGTACGCGCCCGACTTACCACCGAGCGATTCACGCTCATCAGCTCGCAACTGTCCGCTTGGGTAGATAATGATGTTATCACCTGCGGCGAGTGCGGCTTTCATGTCGTCGAACGACGCCTCAATCTTGCGCCTCTGCCACTCAGTCGCACCTTCCTCGGTTGTATCCACGGGAAATGTGCGGATCAGTCGCATGAGGAAGTGCAAGAAACGCGTATTGTAGAACTTTCTTGCCGCGACGGGCCGGGGCCGAAGTGTTCGCCAAAGTCGAGACACAAGAATTATCGGATCGACAAGAGAGGGATGGTTAGGGAACACAAGCGCCCCCTTGAGACCTTTCGTCTGCTCAAGCCCACGCACTTCCACCCGGTAAAAAATGCCGAGCAGCAGCCGCACAAGCATGAGCACGATGTAGTGCAACGTGCGCACGAACATGTCCCTATTTCCTTTTTGTTGAAGATCAAACCGAAGCGACTGCAACATACATTTCACAGTATGTACATACCGCCAAGCTCAATACTTGCCATTTGTCTTGTCGCCTGTATGCTGACCACGGAGAAGGTAGAAGAAGGTGCTGTTCATGGAAAAGGAGCTTGCAGACTGGTGTGTCGGCTTCGTGCTACACCCAAAGACAAGGCACGTGCTGCTTGCGCGTAAGCATAGCGGTGTATATATCGGCTCCCTGGCGCCATACGGCGGGAAGCTTGAGCAGGGAGAAGCACCCACAGAGGCCTGTGCACGCGAATTGTACGAAGAATGCGGCCTTATCGTCTTGGGTATGCGGCATGTGGCGACTATGCGGTGGTATGACGTCCACAATAAGTTGCTTCGCACCGGCACATGCTACACGGTGACGCGCTGGCGCGGTGTTCCGAAAAGCACACCCAGCATGAGGTCTCCCCGCTGGGTTCCTGTGGGTAAGCTCCCACTCCACTTTATGACCCCTTGGGACAGAAGGTGGGTACGGCGCGCGGTGCACGACCGCTCTCATTTCTACGAGGTAGACTGCCGCCCGCACAGTCGCGTATGGCGAAAGCGACCGCGTCCATATGGATGGTACGAATGACCCAAGTTGAAAAAGTACCGTACAGCTTTACGGTAGAGCGTGCGGCATGGCCCCTAACTCGTGAAGACTTTGTTGCGTACTCGCAGCTTTTGTATAGGCTCAGCCCTACACGCAGAGTCACGTATGATGCGCTACCGCGGCTTCTCGGCTCGTCGTGCGATATTGTGCTCTTTGCCCGGGCTGCAAACGGCACACTCGTCGGCACTGCGCGCCTCCACATAAAGTATGAAGCGGAAGGTGTGAGCGGTCATATTGACGATGTAGTGGTGGCGGACGCATACACCCGTAAGGGTATCGCGCGGAAGCTCGTGTCTGATCTCATCCGGCGCGCGAAAGACGAACGCGTGCTATGGTTGGAGCTTACCAGCAACAAGCACCGTGTCGCTGCGCACAGTCTGTACGAGTCATTGGGCTTCAAGGTCTACGATACCATCGTGCGCATCTACGAGGAGTAGGCACAAGGGGAAACACTAAACATGCACCCGGCCACGAGCCGGGTGTGTTGTAGTCGCTATATGTGTTGCAGCATCATCTTGACAGATGCTAACATACATGCTTATAATGCCGGTATATTGCTGTGCCCCACGCGGGGATTGTTCTTCGGAGGTATACATGGCAAGAACTCACGAGCGTCTCACTAATGAGCGACCGCATCTGAAGCCGGCACTACGGCTCGCTCAGCTATTGCTCAACCATTGCGAACATACGGAGGAGCTCTGCGCGTTCGTGCGCGCCCTGCTCACATGGGTCGAGCGTCGCGGTGCGCTGCAAGATCTGGATCTGGTCCTTGTTTGGTGGCGTGCATCTGAAGGTGAGGATGCATTGTTCCGGCTCATACCGAACAATGAGTGCGAACTTGAGGATGCACAGCGCATCCGGCACACGATGGCGGCCCTCTTGAGCACGATCAGAGGACCGGCGCACGCGATGATGTGACAAGCGCATTGGCTACGCCCGGGTGACTACATAAGTCGCCCGGGCTCTTGCGTTTTAGTACCCGCGTAGGTTGCGCGAATATCCGCGCTTGCCCCGCCGATGTTTTAGCGAAGGGGGGAGCCGCCTCGCCTCGCCCAACCGCCTGCCTGCCGGTAGGCAGGTCGCCTTACTTGCCCCTGCGAGGCCTTGGCGAACGGGGGAGGAGGTTTCGTCTAGCCAACATCCGCCGCGTGCATATTTCGTATCATTCGCACGCATTCGTATATTGGTCTCGTGCTACTCAAACAGCCCCCTTGGTCTATACGTGAGCGCCTCAAGCACATGCGGCTCCTCCACGTGCTCGCTCTCGGAAAGGTCTGCTATGGTACGGGCGAGCTTAATGGTGCGGTGGTAGCTGCGCGGGGAGAGTCGAAGCTTGGAGGCGGCGTTCGTAAGCACATCTTCCGCTCCTTTTGTGAGTGATGCGTGTTCGTCTATCTCACGCACGGTCATGTCGCTGTTGGTGCGAGCGCCGCCGTACCGCGCGTGCTGCCGCGCTCGCGCCGCTTTGATCTGTTCCCGGAGCCCGGGTGACTCGCGCTCCGCGCTCACTTCCCTGCTGCGCATCTTCTCGTGGTCGATGTGGGTCACCTCAAGCCACATATCGATACGGTCGACCACCGGCCCGGATATTTTTTTCTTCAAGCGCTCACGGTCGAGCTCGCTCACCCTGTCTTCTGCGCGCTCACGGTTCGGGTTCATCGCAGCGACAAGGATGAAGTTTGCCGGAAAAGACGCTGACCCTTTAGCGCGCGACACAGACACGAAGCCTTCCTCCAAGGGTTCGCGCAATGCATCTATGACCCGCCGTTCAAACTCGGGGAACTCGTCGAGGAAGAGTACTCCTCTATGCGCGAGGGTGACCTCACCCGGCCGCGGAATAGTGCCGCCTCCCACCAATGCCACATGTGAGGCGCTGTGGTGTGGTGCGCGAAACGGGGGCCGCGTCACGAGGCCGCTTGATACTCCCGCCACGGAATGTATCGCTGTCGCCTCAAGCGCTTCCTCAAACGAAAGCGGCGGCAGTATGCCCCGCAGTGCGCGTGCAAGCATGGTCTTTCCTGTGCCGGGCGGGCCATAGAGTACGATGTTGTGGCGACCGGCCGCTGCAAGGAGCAGACCGCGCTTGGCAGTCTCCTGGCCGCGTATGTCCGCGAGGTCTACTACGTCGCTCTCATCATCGCATAGAAAAGGGGTTTGCTCTTGGGGAGTAATAGTCCTGCGTGGCCGTGCGCCGCTTTCGTCAAAGTGCCCGACTACCTCCGCAAGGTGTGCAGCCGGGAGGATCGTGAGGCCGGCGATGAGCGCGGCCTCCGCCGCGTTTTCACGCGGCACGACTATCGTATGAAACCCATGCTGCGCCGCCCATCGAGCTACGGGCAACACGCCACGAAGCGGGCGCAAGCTTCCGTCGAGCGCAAGTTCTCCTGCAAAGAGCGTACCGGTGGGGTCGAACGACACTTCGCCCGAAGCGAGGAGGTATGCGAGCGCTATCGGCAGATCAAAGCTTGGGCCTTCTTTTTTCACATCGGCAGGTGCAAGCGACACAAGCACACGTTTGTTCGTGTGCTTGGGGGATTCAAAGCCTGTGTTCTTGAGTGACACAGAGACGCGCTCCCGCGCCTCGTCCACCGCTTTGTCCGCGAGGCCGACCACTTGAAATGAGTGGAGCCCTTTTGAGAGATCGGCCTCTACGGTAATGCCCTGCGCATCAAGGTATACCGGCTGTGCACTGTAGACACGTGCGAACGACATAGATAGGTATGGGAATGCGAATGGAAGTGATGCGGGTATGGGAATGTGAATGAGAATGGGGACATGCGCCTTTGCGCACGGTAATGGTGGCTGGTGTGAACGTTCGTCGAATCGTCACTCGTCCTGCAGTCGGGGGCTGCCGTCCTCATACGCATGCCCATTCGAGAAAGTTCTTTGACTCTAAAGAGTCAAAGAACTTTCGTCGCTCATGTGCGCTTTGCAGGTACGGGCGGCGGGGTTGGCGTTAAGGCGATCCTCCTCAATATCCTCACCACACACTTCGCATGTGCCGTACGTGCCGTTCTCAATTTTTTCCAATGCGCGCACCACAAGCCGGTAGCGCATCTCCAGCTCGTCGAGCACGATCTGGTCGATGTGCGCTTCCTCCGCGCGGTCCGCAACCTCGTTCTCATCAGCCTCCATCACGTCAATGTCCGGCGCACTGCGCACCCACTGCCCCGGCTCCGTAACGCTCTCTTTCCCAAGCGTGCCCAGCTCGCGTGCGAGTTTGTCCCGCTCAGCTTCCAATTTTCGCGTAAAGTGTTCTGTGTCCATATGTGACCAGTGTACGAAACACTGCACATATGTGCAACACCCGCCCGAGCGCCAAACACAGACACGGGCGTATACCGCCCGTGTCTGTGTTTGTCCGCATGTGAAGGGGAGGTCTATCAGAACCGCCGTGAGCTCATGCGCACCAAGATCTCCGCATACGTGTTCTTGTTGGTGGTGATGACGAGTGTTGACGGGTCGGGAAACGACCAAAGCAGCACAATGTCACCGTCTGCGTTTCGCAATGTGCGCACCTCTTTGTTCGAGATTACCTCGTCCTTGAAGCCGAAGGTGCGCATGCCCGGAGTGGGGGCGGGGGTGGCAGGCGCCGTACTCGTACCCTTCGCAACGTTTGCAGCGGAAGATGTGCTTGTCGTCGCGTGGGTGCTTGTGGCGACGGTGGCGGGCTCTGCGGGCAGGAACGCTTCCGAAGGAAGAATAGCGCCAAAGAGCGGAGCGAGGTCTATGTTGAGCGTGCGTTCCCACGCCAGCATGCCCGCAAACGCAGCTTGGTAGTCGCCGACCTTGAACACGAAGTACGGTGCGTTCTTCCCGTACTCGTGGATACCGAGCATCAAAGGCTCTGCAAGGGTCCGTGTGAGCGATGAGGGGACGGTCATGTTGAGTGCCTCCACCACCTCCGGCGCGGTCACCAACGTTTTCACTTCGCGTGTTTCAAGCTGTGAGCTGCGAGTCAGGTACACGAGTGTCATGGCACCGACCTGCACATCCACGCCATCGCGTATGTACATGAGCTTGTTCATTATGTCTGTGCGCGAGAGCCCGGTGATATCGAGCTCTTGCTGTTTCTCTGTAGTGAAAAAAGAAGGAATGGATTCTTTCGCAACGACGGGTGCGCTTCGTGAATGCATGAAAAGATAAGTGCCGATACCTGCACCGCCAAGGACGACAAGCACTATGCTCATGCCGATAAGAAGGTACGCCGCCGGTGTGAAAGCGCTGGGACGGCCACCAACGAGCGGTGCAGTGTTTCGTGTGCGGCGTGCTTCCTCGGCCGCGATAGCTTGCACCACGGACGTTTGATCGTGCATCATTGTCTGTTCAACATCACTTCGGAACGTGCGCAGCGACGGTATTGACGAGGGTGTTCTCGGTAGATGCGGACTTGCGCTCGTGGTTTGCATCGGCCCGGTGAGCGGCTCGCCCGCTTCTATGCGTCGGAGATTTTCGGCCACTTGCGCGATACCTGTCGCATGCGGAGTACTCGGAACAAAGGGTGCTTCAGCCGGAGC
>CAYWMQ010000004.1:0-26660 GCA_964459635.1 uncultured Candidatus Saccharibacteria bacterium
AGCTTACGACTATGGTGCGCGTCCCCGTCCGCGAGCCCTTTACGGCCGAAGTGCCGTAGCATCCGCTCATCTTGCGTATCATGACACATACGCTATAGTGTGGGTCGCAACAGAAAAGGAGTTGACGATGAGTTTCTTGTTCGGTTTGCTTTTTGTGGCGTGGGGTGCACTCTCGCTAGTTGTGGTCTACGTACCCACGGTACGAGTTCTGCTGGAGAAATATGCGCCCCGAGTCCGCCGTATGCTCGTGTCGTCAGCCGCAGGCTGGGCCGCGCTTGCCGTCGGCGTCTTCATTTGGATGCCTCCGCCGTTCAAGGTGGACATCTTCATCGCAGCGGTGGGCTTGGGCGCTGTGCTCGTGCTCAATGCGGTACGGCGCGAGGGCGCCCCTCGTATGAAGTAGTTTCGTTTTGGGGCTCCACTTGGAGCCCCATCCTCGTACTCATACACAGCAGCCCCGTGCGTACGCGTAGGGTAGGGTGTATAGTGATGCGCATGAGAGGAAGAGAAGCACTAAAAATAGAGCCCCCTGTGCACGATACGGTAGAGGTGCCGTCAGACATGGTTGACAAGGGTGGGTATGGCGCTGCTGCGTGGGTTCGTAATACACTCGGCTCTGAGGAACAGGTTCGTGAGCATCGGCGTGCGGTCGCGCGTGAGAAAAGGCTGAAAGTCGTAGAAACGGGTCCGACGATAGGTCTCGCAGCTCACATAGAACATTGGATGACCTGCGCAGTGGAGTATTTGGCACTTTCAACTAATCCCGGGGTGGACGCAGACCGCGTACGTGCCGCTTGGGAAAAGCTTAAGGAAAAGAGCCGACTTCTCGATGCTGAGTTTGAGAATGACGCAGATAGTCCGCTCGTGCTTCACGCCCTCGGTTTTCCCGAGGTGAAGGAAGGAAGCAATCGCGCGGAGACTGTAGCGGCGCTCAAGAAGCGGATGCGAGAGCTTGTGTATGAACGGACGGGCATGCAAGAGCATTTCGGAAGCGGCGACATACCCGATCCGGAAGCGCTCGCGAGAGTGGCACCTGAGATACAACACGCGCTTGCCGAGAATGAGCACAAGAAAGATGCGAAGGAAGTGCCCGCCACACTTGAGGCAAAGTCCTATCGTAACGCACTCGATCTTCTTGATGCTCTTGCGGGCCACGAAGACAAAGAGGCATATGTGGCGGCTGTGCGTACGCAGAACAGCGACCTTTGGGACACGATACCCACATTTGAGACGCACGTGCAGGTAGAAACATTCTTACGTGTACATGCAGCGGATGCCGACTTCAATGATAAATTTCGGCGCATTAAGGAGGAACAGGAGGATGTGTGGCTTGCGGTGCGCCCATCGCCCGTGCTTTTCACTGCGGAGCTACATATGCGCCGGGAGAAGAAAGCGCGCAACGATGCTGTTCACGATCTGGTGCGACAGGTTGAGGAAATGCGAAAGGGCGGTGTGCTGGGGCTTATCCGTCGCTGGCTTAGCTGATCTTGCGGCTTATGTCCCCACGGTATTGCCGTGCTTTTCCTGTAGATACGCAATAATAGTTCCTGAGTCGCCAATGCGCACGTGTGCCGCTTCGTCCACTAAAAAGGGCACATGAGTGTCACCGCCCTGCCGCTTAAGTGCGTCCTTTTGCTCTGGGGTATCCACATACCGCACCTCAAAATCCTGGCCGGCGTCATGTAGTGCACCTATAGCAGCACGCGCGTATGGACATAGGCGCTTTGCATAAAGAGAGTACATGAAGACGAGTATGACACCGCCATGTTGAAGACTTGATGAAATGGGGTGGTATTCTTGCGCAAGTACAATCCACCCCCGGCCTCGCGGTCGGGGGTGTTCTGTGTAGTGTTTTAGGCTGCGCAATGTGCGATTGCATTGCGCGCGATGCTCCACGCCGTAACAGCCTGGTCGACAGCGAGTAGGGCTTCGGCTATGCTTGCGCAGATGACGACCTCGCCATCGCACGGCCTCTGAAAGACGTAGCCTGTTCGCGTCCGACATGGGTTTACCATGACGAGCATCTCCCTACGATGCTCGACCGCGCCCGTTTCTTTCGATACATCTGCAGCACTATACGACAGCGTGCAAATGCACTCGACAGGGTCGACTGAGAGCGTAAGTCCGCGGTGCGGCGCGTCGCCGAAGCGCTTGAGCATGGCCTGCTCGAGCGCGAGTCGCTCCGCTTCGAAGCTCGCGCGGTGCTCAGCTGGAACGGGTAATATGGGATCTCCCATCCTAGTTTACTACCCTGTTGCGGGGCGTAACAGGAAACCATTGAGCAAAGTTGTTGACGCTTACGTGCTCCTGCTGTCGAACGCAGCCGGTCATGCTGTCGATGATTATCAACAGCGCGAGTGTCGTGTCCCGCACAAGCAGGACCCACTCATCGCTCTTATTTTGTGCGTCGACAAACGCATCGATGAAGCGTGGTTCCAGGGGACCGATTAACAGACTATTTAGTTCTGCCTCGGCACTGAATAGTGTAAGCGATAGGTACTCCTGTGCGCCGGCGTGTTCACGGTAGCTGAAGACAGTCTCAACCTGCGTTTCAAGATGAGTCAGGTCAATCCCAAGGGCAGCGCAATCCGTCGCAATCACGGCAACGGGTGTGTCTGCAAGGCCCTCGTTTTGCACATATGCTTCAGCGGTAACCGCATTCGAACCGAGGTTGTTCATGGCTCTGTTCCTTTTCCTTTGTGTCTGTATCCAAGATGCATTATACCATAAACTAGCGAAAATGCAATATCTTCGCGTGTACGTGCTCACACCTCCAATAAACGCCGCGAAGTCTACGTCTTTGCGAGCCGCAGCGAAGCAATCCAGATTGTGCACTTACCGTTATACGAATCCTGGACTGCTTCGCTGCGGCTCGCAGAGACGACAGGGTGTGAGCACGTACCTTCGCGTGTAA
Organism: uncultured Candidatus Saccharibacteria bacterium; assembly: GCA_964459635.1. GTDB lineage: Bacteria > Patescibacteriota > Minisyncoccia > Phycocordibacterales > UBA12088 > CAYWMQ01. The sequence continues at coordinate 2,915 of CAYWMQ010000004.1, forward strand.
CTGCTCATACCCCCACGTCGTCCTTGCGAGCCCGCGGGCGACGCCCGCCCGTGCCGAACTGCACCCTGCCCGAATGAACATCGTTCAGGCGGGCAATCCAGAATTGTAGCCATTATCGCATGGCACGCACTGAGTTGTCGCCAGCCTGCGCCGAGGCTACGACAGGCAGGCAATGACGCCAGGTTCGAGACACTTTAACGGCGTATGAGCAGTTAGCTGCACTCACGCCTCTACATATTCGACAGAAAAGTCCCTAAACGAGTTTTTTGGCGGCCCATGTTACCTTTGGCGCTGTTTACGGCCTCAGCGATGCAATCATCCGCTTCAGTGTTGAGCCTTTGAGCTCCTCTTTGCGTTGTGTCATGTCAGTCGCAAGCCCCTCAAGTTTTTCGGTGCCAATGAGTTTCTCCACTAACGGGAATGCCTCTGACTCTTCTTCCTCCACGTGGTGCAGTACATCTTCCATCATCGCTTTCATGGTCGGCTCGTACTCTTCATTGTCTATTCCCATAAGCTTGAGCTTGCCGATTTGCGTCTTTACGGCTGTGTGTTCCGCCCTAAATTCTTCGGCTAGCTCCTTTTCACCCGCTTCTTCAAGCATCGGATAGTACAGCTCTTCTTCGATCGCGGCATGTACAGTGAGCGCGTCGAGAAGCTGGTCTGCATGCTGTTGTCGTTCTTCGCCGCTTGTGGACATAAACGCATCGTAGTGGGCCTCCGCCTCGCGATGGTCTTCCTTGAGCATGTCATGTGCGGTACGCATAGCTGTGTGAATTAGTGTGTAATGTTTCGGTGTGTATTAAATGAGTAGCGACCATACTTCACAATAGCGCGAACGCCGTGAATGGGAAGTGAAAAGAGATTATGTTCGGCAAGTAGGTCAAGCCCTACTTTTCCACACACATCCCCGCTTCGTCTTGCGGGGTAGGGCACTCGGGCGTAGCATGTATTTCATGAACACATACAACAACTTGCTCAAGGTGGCACTTCTCGTACTCGCTATTTTGGCTGTGGCGTCTGCGTACGTATTCGGCTTTCGCGGAGAGCGTGCGCAGCACGAGGCGCTGCTTTCACAAGCCTTAAAGGCGCATGCCTTTACTCATTGCGGCGACCCAACCACAGCGGAAGCCGCCATTTCGAAGACGACAGGCGCAGTGCGCGTCACGCTGAACAATTTGGGGGGCGGCTTGCAGTACTACACAGCGGGGTCGCAGGATGCTCTCGAGTGTCCGGTGGTGGGTCCGGATGCGGTGAGTGAGGAGTGCACCGCCATGCAGGGGGTGACGGACTGGGAGACGGTATGTATGGGTACAGCCACAGAAGAAACACCTGACGCGGACACGCTGAGCTTGGAACGAGCAGAGCAGGCAGTTCGTGAGTATATGGACGCTGTTGTTGCGAGTGCGCCTCCCTCTGCCGATCCGGACGCGTACGCACGTGGGGCGGCTCTTCTTTCCGCCCGTGTTGCGGCAGAGCGTGGTACTTCAACCACGCAGCCGCTTGGCTCGCTACTTGGTATACAGGACATCCCCGACAATGGAGCGCGGATAGACAGCGTAGAGCAGGTGAGCGAGGGTGAGGCTGTGGCACACTTGACCCTTCAGTACTCGGGCGGTGAGGTATCACGCGACGTGTACGTGGTCGCAGAGGGTGGTACGTGGAAAGTGGACCGCGCGGAGGAGGTGAAGGAGCGCACCACTGTGGACCAGCGCGGGGTGCTCGTCCGGGACAATCCGGGCATGCCGAGCGGTGTATGGCACATTTCATATGAGAGGCCCGGTGCACCGGCACTTACCAAAGCGCTTGTGTTTACCGCCGCAAGTATTTGTGCCCGCGGTGTCGAAAACAGCACATGCGTACCGGAGAGTTTGACGGTCGGCACACGAGTTCGTGTCGTGGGTGAACTTGCGCAAGATGGGGAAACCATTCGTGTGACGCGGCTGGAGCTCGGCGTAGAGTAGAACACGAGGAGTCATGGAAGAAGAAACATCCTTAGCCGAACATATGGACCGTTTGAGCCGAGAGCTTTCGCAGTACACTTCGTACCGTGCCGTTTTTCTGCGCGGGTTGGTGTATGGTGCGGGTACTGCCATTGGCGCCTCCATTATCGCAGCACTCCTTGTTACGGCCGGCTACTACCTTTCAAGACCGCTCACAGACACGGATACGCTGCCGGCGCTGTCGCGCGAGGCTTTGGAGGCTATGCTCGCGCCACGTGCGGGCTCATAAGCTTCGCCCCTGTTGTGTTTGAGCTGTTCATACAGCACCTGCTATACTGCGAGGTATGAAAAACATACCTCGCGTTAGCATTGTGGCTATAGGCGCCGCCGTTGCAGGACTTGTGCTCCTGCTTGGGCTCGCTGCTTATTTCTTGCGGGGGGATAGTCCGCGGGAAGTCGAGCAGGCCGCGTGTACCATGGATGCGCTCGTGTGTCCGGACGGTAGCTCAGTGGGGAGGACGGGTCCGGAATGTCGTTTTACGGCCTGTCCTGATGTGCCGGCGCTCACCGGTACGCTTCGACAAAGCGCGGACGGGTTTACGCTAGAGCTCGATGCAGATCCGAGCGGGGCAGGGACGGTGTATGCTGTGCCACTCAAGCTCCGCGTTTCCAATGCTCTGCAAGATCTGGTGAATACGCGCGTGACCGCAGTAGGCGGCTTCAACGAGGGTAATACGCTCTCCGTGGAGCAGCTTACGCCAGCCGGCGGCACGGGCGGAGGTGCACCGGTAGAGGCACGCGGTGAGGCAGCGCTCGCGATAGGAGAAACAAAGGAGGTGGGTGGCGTACGGATCACGCTTCATGAGGTCGTAGGGGACTATCGCTGTCCTGTGGATGTGCAATGTATCGAGGCCGGTGCCATTACTGCGCGGGTCACTATGGAAACGGGTGACACACGGGAGGACTTCAACATGCCATCGGATGAAGCGCCGCGTCCGTTCGGGCCGGTGCAAGTATCTATCGTCGACATCGCACCTCCGCGGGTGTCGACTGAAGAGCCGGACCCTCAGGCGTACATTGTGACGTTCAAGGTGGAGCCTATCGGTACGGCACGAACCTGATCTGCACATGACCGCTTCATTTTTACATACGGTTGACGCTGCCATTGAAGATGCGTCAAAGACGCTCACGTTGTCCGCGGGCGCCACGCGACTGCTACTCGAGCCCAAGAAAGTGCTTGAGGTATCGTTTCCGGTACATCTTGATTCGGGCGAGACGGAAGTGTTCAAGGGCTGGCGCGTACAACACAATGATGCGCTTGGTCCCTTCAAGGGAGGGCTGCGTTTTGCGGCGCAGGTCGACCGCGAGGAAGTGACGGCACTTGCGGCCACGATGTCCATAAAGAATGCGGCATATGGTCTCCCGTATGGTGGCGCAAAAGGCGGCGTGCGCATCGATCCGAAGAAATACAGCGCGCGCGAGCTTGAGGCTGTCGCACGCCGCTACGTGGACGCGGTATTCAAGCTCATAGGTCCCGACGTAGACGTGCCCGCGCCCGACGTGAACACCAACCCGGCCATTATGGGCTGGATGATGGACGAGTACTCACGTCTTGCGGGGCGCACCGTACCGAATAGCTTCACAGGAAAGCCACTCATACTCGGAGGCACTTCGCTTCGCGAGGAAGCTACCGGGTACGGAGGCTTTGTCATCTTACGCGAAGCGCAGAAGTGGAGCGGCGGCGCGAAGGCGCCAAAGGAAACAACGGTCGCGGTACAGGGTTTCGGCAACGTGGGCGCGACCATAGCTTCGATCTTGTATGATGAAGGGTATACGGTGGTGGCTGTGTCCGACAGCAAAGCCGGCATCTACGATGAAGACGGACTTAACGTGCCGGATGTACTTCGTGTACGCGCGGAAGCCGGGCGGATAGACACCAACCGTTGCTACCCACGTACGCTTGCGGAGGGTGTCGCACCCAAGCTGGGCTGTCGTTCGGTAACCAATGAGGAATTGCTTGAGCTACCTGTAGACGTACTTATTCCCGCCGCAGTCGAGAGCGTGATCACCGCCGCGAATGTTGAGCGTATTCAGGCGCAGATGATCGTGGAGATGGCAAACGGTGCGATAGGCAGCGATGCGGAGGAGCTGTTGGTCCGGCGCAAGATCACTATCGTGCCGGATGTTATTGCGAATGGTGGGGGTGTGGCCACAAGCTACTTGGAGTGGGTGGAAAACAGGGAAGGGCGCAAGTGGAACACCGACGATGTGCGTGCGGCACAAGACCGGCTGGCGCTTGCGGCGTGGCGCGATGCCGTGGCCGCGAGTGATAAGCATTCGGTCTCGTTGCGAAGCGGTGCGTATATCGTTGCGGTGTCGCGCATCCATGAGGCCATGCAGGCGAGGGGGTGGGTGTAGGGAGTTTAGAGTGTAGAGATTTTAGATTAGAGAAGCCGCGCAGCGGCGAAGATAACAGGAGATTGGGAAGATCAGATATGCAAGACGGGACGTTGGATTTCAGAGTTATGGACGCTGGCGTCCGGTAGCTGCTTGCGCGTACGTTCACAGACTGGCATGCTGTAGGTAGCAAAGGAGGATAAGCCATGGGTACGTCCGCAAGGCGAGAACGCTATGGGCCGCAGTACTGTCGGCCGCGTCACTTGGGCCATGCGGAGCGCATGGTCACCGCCGCGCCCTGGCTTGCGCCGGGGTACGAGCGAGATGCTGTAATTGGTGCCATGTATGTACCGACCGAGTATTTCGTCGATGAGGAAGAGGGTATTGAAGGGTGGATGAGTGAAATCATTCACATCCAGTAGGCAAGCGGGCTGTGCACTGTGTTGCGCAGCCCGCTCCGGCGTATGGGGAAGTGCCGCTTGTGGAGTTGGGTACTTTGGGTATACTGGCACGCAGGTTTTTGACAGGGAAGGGTGACGAAATGGCATTGCCCGCGGGTAGTCGTGTCGCTATTGTAGGCTTTTGTACGGACCCACGCTTTAGTCGTGAGCCGGGGCTCCGCTACGAGCAACTTCGTGCTGTGCTTGGCGTTGACTGGATCGTGCCTTTGAAGCGTCCCGGCTTCGTGCGTTTCTTTCAACAGACGTACTTAGATGATGCCGAAATACACACGAGCGAAGCCTATGCTTATCTTGCGAAGCGTGTAGGAAAATCCAAGCTACAACTTCGCGCAGAGGCGTGGGAGGATGACTTTCTTGACCATTACGGTATGCACCGTCCAATTGTGTTGGGTGTGGCGAGTCATGCAACATGCGGTGGCTTTCCAAAAAATGACGACGAACAGCGTGCAGCAGCCATGCTGGCGGCTGACGTTCTGCGCGAGCGCCTGAAGCGTGTACATAACGTTACAATTCCTGTGGTGCCGCTCTTTGAAGAAAAGATCAGCGACACGGAGTGGTTTGTGCACAGGCTCGATTGCACAGACTGTGAGCGTTGTTTGGCACAGCGCCACGTGAGCGTAGGTGAGCACATCGGGAAGCGAGAGCTGCAGGCAAGTGTTCCAACTGCGTTGTCCGTAAATACCTAGGAGGGCGAAATGATATTTCCTGAAGTATGTGCGTGCGGATTGGTTGAGGACGGCGGGTTTGCTGTATTCGCCGCAGACTGCATGCCAGACTACATTTTCGTACCGACGCTCGCGCCGCTTGCACATGAGATTGCACATGAGACACCTCGGTGTGAATGCAGTGGTGTTTCGGACGGAGATGCAGAAGTACGGGCGTTTCTGAACGGCCTGCTACATCATCACCTCCTCTTTCCCAAGTCAATGTTCGTACTCGTGGCTTCAGATCAAAACCCGCACCGTCGCGTCACAACGGCACAGCACGCCCAGGACCTGTACAGTGCCAAACGGCGCGTGCAGGAGTGGCTCTTTGCGCATGGTGCGGATGTACGGGTCGATGCGTATCTGCTCATCCGCGCAGGTGACGGCTGGAGGTGCGAGCATCTCACGTAAACGCATAGACGCCCCGGCTTCGGTCGGGGCTTTCCTGTGCACGGCATGTGTACATCGTGCATGAATACCTGTACGGGAGTGCGTATACTTTGGCTATATGTCGCCAACGATGGGTGAAGACGTGCAGGCGGATGGTGCGCACGGGGCGGACCTTGGTCCGTGGTCGTCTCCGGGTGAACCGGAGCCGGCTGCCCCTCCACACCACAGCGGACCAAAGCCGGTCGTGAGTACTGATGCGCAACTCTTCCTGCAGGGTGTGCTTACCGAGGCGATACGCCGCAGAGCATCCGACATTCATATAGAGCCAGCGCGCGATGCGTACAACATTCGCTTTCGCATAGACGGCATGCTCGTGCACTTCGCGCGCAGGGCAGCTGATGAGTACGGGGTCGTGGTCAATGCGCTCAAGGTACTCGCAGATCTCGATATTGCTGTTCGGCATCTGCCGCAAGAAGGACATATCGAATTTCGCGTGCAGGAAGTGGCTGAGGGAGCGGTGCCGCCGCCCGCGAGCACAGCATATGCCGTACACACGGAAGATGGAAGCTACTACGACATACGTGTTTCGGTCTTTCCGGCACTCGACGGCGAAGTGGCTGTACTGCGCGTTATGCACAGGAGCAGTGCGCTCCTTGGTTTGGATGAGCTCGGTATGGACATGGATTCACTTACGAAAGTGCGCAAGATGCTGCTTGCGGCATACGGCATGATACTCGTCACGGGCCCGACAGGAAGCGGCAAAACCACCACCCTGTACTCTCTCTTGCAGGAGCTTCGCAGCGACACACGCAACATAGTCACGCTTGAAGACCCTGTGGAGTTTCGGCTCCCGTGGTTGCGCCAGAGCGAGATCCAGAACGACCGCGCCTTCACCTATGACCGCGCGCTTCGCTCCGTACTGCGCCAAGATCCCGATGTGCTGATGATAGGGGAGATACGTGACCCGGCCACAGCCGAGTATTCGATACGCTCTGCCCTTGCGGGCCGCATTGTCTGCTCTTCCATTCACGCGAACACCACCGTGGGCACGTTTGCGCGGCTCTTCGACCTCGGTGTGCCGCATAGTCTTGCGGGGCATGCGATCAATGGAGTGATAGCGCAGCGTTTAGTGCGTAAGCTCTGCAGTGCATGCAGGGAGGAGACAGTGCCAAGCATGCTCATGATGCAGCATTTCGGTCTATCCCAGGCTGAGGGGCCCTTCTACCATGCGCGCGGCTGTGACGCGTGTGGCGGCACAGGCTACACCGGGCGCGTAGGCCTTTTCTCCGTGTTCGTAATGGACGATACGCTACGCACCATGATCTATGACCAACGTTCGCTTCAAGAGGTGCAGGACTATGCGCTCAAGGAGGGGTTGAAAACAGTACACATGGACGCGGTATCAAAGATAAAAATGGGCCTCACCTCTCTTGAGGAAGCGGCGAGGGTGGCCTGATCGGCGAAAAACCCGAAAACTTAAGAACAGAAAAACTCCGGTACGTTACAAAACCGTTTTTTGCGTTCTTAAGTTTTTCAAGTTTGATTGTTTCGAGTGCGCTGCAATGCGGTATACTCTTCCCATGACCCAGGAAGATGCTTTTCGCGTACTCACGCTCGGCAAAAACGTATTCCTCACGGGTGCGGCCGGGAGCGGAAAGACGTACGTGCTCAACCGCTACATAGCGTGGCTACGCGAGCATGGCATTGACCCCGCCGTGACAGCCTCCACGGGCATAGCGGCGACGCACCTCGGAGGCATGACCATACACTCGTGGAGTGGTATCGGAGTGCGCGAGTCGCTCACGGCGTATGACATTGATGCGCTTACGCAAAACGAGCGGCTCGTGAAGCGTTTTAGAAACACGAGTGTACTCATACTGGACGAAGTGTCGATGCTAAGCGCACAGGTACTCGCTATGGTAGACGCGTCGCTGCGTGCGGGAAGAGGAAGACCCGAGCCGTTTGGCGGCATCCAGGTGGTACTTTGCGGCGACTTCTTCCAGCTTCCGCCCGTGGGGCGAGGAGCCGTACGCCCGCTCTTCGCCTGGCAGAGCGCTTCGTGGGATGAGCTTGATCTTCAGGTGTGCTATCTCGAAGAAAGCCACCGGCAAGATGATGCCGAACTGCTGGCACTTCTTAATGGTATCCGGGCCGGTCATGTGCCGAGTGAGGCACGCGTCGCGCTTGAAGCGCGTATAGGACTTTTGGCAGATGAGCGTATTCCGCGCCTTTACACGCACAATGCGGATGTGGATGTGCTTAATGCCGAGCGTCTGGCAAAGCTTGATGGTCCCACCAAACGCTATGACATGATGACGAGCGGGCCCGCCAAACTTGTCGAGGCGCTCGTCCGCGGGCTACTCGTACCTGAAACGCTCTACCTTAAAGTGGGTGCTACTGTCATGTTTGTGAAAAACGATCCGCAGGAGGCCTACGTGAACGGCACACTTGGCGTGGTGACCGGCTTTACGGATAGTGCTCCCACAGTACGTACGCATGACGGGCGCATCATCTCGGCGGAGCCCGCCAGCTGGCGCGTCATGGAAGGCGATAAGGTGCGAGCGGAGGTCACACAAGTGCCGCTCCGGCTCGCGTGGGCGGTGACCGTACATAAGAGCCAGGGCCTTTCTCTCGATGCCGCACACATAGACTTAACACGCTGTTTTGTGGAAGGGCAGGGGTATGTGGCGCTCTCTCGCGTGCGTAGAATGGACGGCATCTATCTCGCAGGTCTTTCTCCCGCAGCGTACGACAGGCATGCTGAGGTGGCTCTCGCAGATGAGCGCTTCCGGGCACAGTCTGAAAAGACAGCTGCCCGTCTGCGAAGCACGCCCCGGGCACGACTTTCAGAGCTTCAAGCGGCATTTATGGAGCGTTCGGGCGGTAGCGCGCGCAGGCGGAAAGGTCCGAAGAAAAAGGGCGCAGCAAAAAAACCGCACAATAAGGGAAGTACGTTGGACGCGACCCTTGCCCTCATACGTGATCGCGAGCCGCTTCCCGCTATTGCCGACATGCGCGGCCTTGCGCAGAGTACCATACGCAAGCACATAGAAGACCTGCATGCGGCGGGCAAGCTGACCACAGGCGACATAACGCACCTTCTGCGTTCCGAAGGACTCAGTGCACAGGACGAAAAAACAATAGCCCGCGCGTTCAAGAAGAGCGGCGACCGCAAGCTCGCGCCCGTGTACGAAGCGCTTGAGGGTGCGTACTCCTATGATGTGCTGGCGCTCGCACGTCTACGCCTCGGGCTCTGAGGCGTCTTCGGTGTGTTCTACAAGGCCCATGCGCCTCTTCATTTCCTGTACGGCTTGGACAAGCGCGGGATCTTGCCATGTGCCCGTATCATCGTCCGGCTCAAGCAAGACAGGGTCTTGCGCGTGCGGGGTATTCTCAAATGACATAGCAAAAAGATGGTAAAAATAACGGCCTAAGATGCGTGTTACGCAAGCGCTTCCAGTACGAGTGTTCGTACCAAGGTTCCCTCGGCACGCCCCTTGAGCTCACTCATCACCGCGCCCGTGAGCTTGCCTGCAGCGGTTTTATCCGTGATACCGTGTTCTTCTTTTAGTCGGAGCACCACGGCGCGCACCTCGTCTTCGGAAAGCTGGGCCGGCAGGTAAGACTCAAGTACGCTTGCCTCCGCATCTTCACGCTCCGCCAGATCGTCACGGCCTCCCGTGCGAAACTGTGCCGCGGCTTCGCGTCGCTGTTTGAGTGCTCTGCGCATAAGCGCAAGCATGTCGTCGTCCGAAAGGGTATCGCGGGGTGTGCGCTTAGTGGCCGTGAGCTCTTGTGTCACAAGCGTAAGAAGGCCGCGCAGCACCGTAAGGCGCAGCTCGTCCTTTGCTTTCATGGCAGCTACCATGTCGGAGCGCACTGTATCCTGTAAGCTCATGAGGTAAGTATAAAGTAGAATGCAGAAAGTAGAAAGGGAGACTATAAAGTCAAAATTCAAAAGTTAGAAGTCAAAGGTGCAAGTTAAAATTGAAAAGCGATACGGTAGCGTTTGGTGGCCTTACTTCTCACTTTTGCCTTGCACTTTTGACTTTTGCATTTTGACTTTGAAAAATGTGCTTACTATCCAGATATCCCAGTACCCGTCCTTAGTCGTACGTGCTCGCACCTCCAAGAAACGCCGCGAAGTCTACGTCTTTGCGAGCCGCAGCGAAGCAATCCAGATTGTGTGCCTAACGTTATACGAATCCTGGGCTGCTTCGCTGCGGCTCGCAGAGACGACAGGGTGTGAGCAGGTACCCTTAGTCTACTTTCTACCTTCTACCTTCTACTTTCTACTTTGTCCGTTCCACCTTCTACCTTATACTTGAGTTAATGGACATATCCAACAAAGCTTGGGAGACGCTCACGGTGGATCACGTGCGACGGCTGCTCGCCGTGGATACCACGGCCGGGCTCTCGCACGAGGAAGTGCAGCGACGGCGCAGTACGTATGGCGAGAACGTGTTCGCAAAAGCGGAGCGGCACAGTTTGGGAAGGGTGGTCTTGCGCCAATTCAAAAATCCGCTTGTTGTGGTGCTCTGTGCGGCTGTCGTAGTGACGCTTGGCTTGGGGGAGCATTTGGATGCACTTGTGATATTCCTCGCGCTCCTCATAAATGTCGTGGTGGGTACCGTGCAGGAAGAACGTGCCGGCGCGGCCTTTGAGCGACTCTCCGCATCCCAAGAGCGCAGGGCCATCGTACTGCGCGATGGCGCGCGCGAGAACATACCGGCACGCGAGCTGGTGCCGGGCGATGTGGTCTTGCTGGAAGGCGGATACGCGGTGCCTGCGGATGCGCGCATTTTTGAGGAAAAGGACCTACGCGTGAATGAAGCCGTGCTCACGGGCGAGTGGCTGGCCGTGGCGAAGCAGAGCGGCGAGCTGGGCAGAGATGTGCCGCTTGCCGAACGTGCCAACATGGTGTGGATGGGTACTCTCATTGAGGCGGGCTACGGAAGAGCGCTGGTGGTGGCTACCGGGTCGCGTACCGAGCTCGGGCGCATTGCAGAGTCCCTCTCCTCCATAGAGGAGCAGCGGACACCTCTCCAAGAGAACATGCGCCGCATAGCGCATCTGATATCGTACTTCATTGCCGCTGCGCTTGCGCTCATATTCATCGTGGGTGTACTGCGCGGAGAGGGCATCCGCGAGATGGTGTTTATAGCTATCGCTGTTGCTGTGGCAGCAATACCCACGGGACTTCCGGCTGCGCTCACGATAGTGCTTGCCATAGGTATGGAAACCATCCTCAAGCGCGGGGGGCTTGTGCGCAATTTGCTCGCAGCTGAGACGCTGGGCAGCACCACGGTCATACTCACGGACAAAACGGGCACACTTACAGAGGCGCGAATGCGCCTCGCTGCGCTTCAGAGCTATGCGGGCATACGCGACGCGTCACATGTGCCGCTTGGGGACAACCGCTTCTTGCTCGAGCTTGCGGTGATGGCATCGGACGCGTTTATCGAAGAGGACGAGAACGACAGGACCAAGCTCACCGTCCATGGTCGCCCCATTGAAAAAGCCGTAGTGCTTGCGGGGCTTGAGGTTGGTGTGGTGCAAGGGCTCGTACACAACGATTTTCCGCGCCTCGACTACCTGCAGTTTACCTCCGCGCGGCGCTTCGGCGCATCACTTCACAAAAATCCGCACAAAAAAACTAACCGCATCGTACTTACGGGCGAGCCGGAAACCCTCATCGAGGCATCTGCCTTTGTGCGGCTTGCGGACAAGCGCGAACAAGCGAGTGAGGCCATTAAGGTGCGCTTCCGTGAGCGACTCGCTGAGTTGGCGCGTGAAGGAAAGCGCGTCATTGGGGTGGCATACCGTGACGCATCGTTTGATTCCATGCCCGAGGAAGGGCCCGGGGTGCATGAGCTTCTCAAAAATGTTGTATTTGCGGGACTGTTGGTGTTCGAGGATCCGGTGCGCCCCGAAGTGGCTGCGGCAATACGCGAGGTGCGCGGTGCGGGTGCGCAGGTCATCATGCTTACCGGCGACAATCCTGAGACCGCGCGCACCATTGCTGCAGAGGTGGGTATCACGGTGCCCGGTGACGAGCTTGTGGTACATGCAAGTGAGCTGGAGCAGTGGACGGACGAGGAGCTGTACGAAAAGCTCAAAGTGGTGCGTGCCATAGCGCGTGCACTGCCCGCCACCAAGCTGCGCATCGCGCGCGTGCTGCGTGCACGGGGCGAGGTGGTGGCCATGACGGGCGATGGCATCAATGACGCGCCCGCTCTTCGCGCGGCGTCCATTGGCGTGGCGGTAGGCTCCGGCACGGAAGTTGCCAAAGAGGCGAGCGACCTCGTGCTTATAGACAACAGCTTTTCGGTCATTGTCGCGGCCATAGAGGAGGGTAGACGCATTATCGATAATCTTAAGAAGATAATCGCATTTTTGCTCTCCACCTCTTTCAGTGAGATCATACTCATTGCGGGCGCACTTGCGGGCGGAGCCGCCATCCCGCTCACGCCTGTCCAGATACTGTGGGCAAACATAGTCGGAGGCGACCTGGTGAGCTTTGCGTACGCGTTTGAGAAAAAGGATCCGACCGCCATGCGCCGCAACCCGCGCAATGCAGCGGCGAAGAACATCGTCACGAGAGAGCTCGTCTGGCTCATCCTCATACTTTCCGTCGTCTCCGGCCTAACCTCCATTGCACTTTACTACCTCCTGCTCTCTTGGCGCATTCCAATGGAAGAAATACGCACGGTGCTATTTGTTACCATTGCGCTCGACAGTATCTTTTTCAGTTTTTCACTCAAGGCCTTTGATACGCCGGTGTGGCGCATTAAGCCTTTTGAAAATGTGCACTTACTCGGTGCGCTTGCCGTAAGTCTCGGGCTCTTGCTCATGGCTCTTTCCGTTCCCGCAATGCGTGCGTTGCTCTCGCTTGCGCCTCTCACTATGTTTGAGTTGGGCCTTCTGGCCGGTGTCGGACTGGCTAATCTCGCTGTTATAGAGGCTGCAAAATGGTTCATTTTTGAGCGCGACGGCGTGGCTGTGCGGTAGGCGGGCGGATGTGCGTGCGCTCTGCTATAGTGTTGGTATGGATACCATCGTTATTGTGCTTGCGACACTTCTTGTGGTGGCCCTCGCGGCAGCGGCGTTGTTCGGCTATGCCCTCATGCGCAAGCCGCAGCGTGCGGGCGCGGAGCAGAGCCTGCTTCTTTTGCAGAGCCAGGTGCAGGAGCTCACGCGCATGCTCGACAGCCGTCTTGCAGAGTCGCAGCGGCAAATGAATGAGTCGGTACACCACCAGTTCAGCGAGTCGCAGCGCCTGATACAGGATACGCACAGCCGGATGCTATCCCACCTTACGCAGGTGACGGAAGGTGTCACTGAGGTGCGCGAGGCGGGCAAACAAGTGTTTGCCCTCGCAGACCAGCTCAAGAATCTTGAGCGGGTGCTTACCCATCAAAAGCAGCGGGGCAGCCTCGGGGAGGAGAGCCTCAAGCTTGTGCTCGACAATATTTTGCCGCCGACGGGCTACGAGTTGCAGTACCGTTTTGCCGACGGTAACGCCGTGGATGCGGTGGTGAAGACCAAGGAAGGTCTCGTGCCCATAGATGCGAAGTTCTCGCTCGACAATTTCAACAGGCTTGCGGCGGCAACGGACGCGAAAGAGCGCGAGCTCTTGGATCGCGAGTGTCAGAAGGACCTCAAGAGTCGTATAGATGAAACGGCAAAATACATACGGCCCAAAGAAGGCACCTTACCCTTTGCGTTTATGTATTTGCCCGCTGAGGGCTTGTACTACGACCTCATGACGCGTCCGGTCGGAAGTGCGGGAGCCAACAGTCGCAGCATGATAGAGTACGCATACAAAGACAAGCACGTCATCATCGTGTCTCCAACCACCTTTGCCGCATACCTGCAGTCTGTGCTCTACGGCTTTCGCGCGTTCCAGATAGAGGAAAGTGCCAAGGAGATAGGGAAGCGAGTGGAGGAACTCTCGCGGCACTTGAACGCGTATGATACGTACTTTAAGAAGCTCGGCACCACGCTGGGGCAGACAGTGGGGCACTACAATGCCGCGTCCAAAGAGCTCGGCAAGATAGACAAGGATGTGTTGCGGATCACCGGCAGTAGTCCGGGTGTAGATGTACTGTCGCTGGAGAAGCCGGTGACGGAGTGAGTTTAGAGATTCTAGATTAGAGTTTAGAGCGACGAAGCGAGAGTAACGAGGCGCGAGGTGCGACTGGACGAGTAAGCGAGGACGACATGCGAAATGAAGAGGACCTGCACGAGCCTGCGAGCAGGCTCTTGACAAGTTTATGAATATGTGCACAATGGCATTGGCGTGCAATACTTTCTTTAGCAAGGAGATAAACCAGTGGAAGACCCTCGTGAGGCGTTGTCTTTTCTTGAACAGCGGCTCCCGCAAATGTTGGCAGATCCGCGTGTTTATGTGCTCGATTACCTTAAGTGTGCAGAAGCGGACTTTCGGGCGTTCATAGCCCAGCCAGCCGTCGAGTCGCGCGCACGTGAGCTTTCTAAGCTGTGCAATGCTGGTGTGTACTTCCTAACCAGCGGGTTCTACAGGAAGGATGGCGACAAAGATGAATTTGTCCGCGAGGCAATGCCTGCTGCGATGAGAGAGCCTGAGTATCGCATGATGGCGCGGTGGAATCAGCTCATTGGCGAACGTGCAGCACAACTACAGCAAACCGAGGCGATGAATAATATGGCGAGCGGCGACCGAGCCAATTGGTGCCATGTTCTCCGCAACGGCCCGTTGGACTGTGCGACCGCCGCGGGATATGCCTTGCTGGACGCTGCTGAGCAAAACAGAATGTATCCCTCAATCAGGCGAAGCTGCCTGAAAACGGTGGCACTGTATGGACGCGCTCCAGTGCAGCGGGATAAGGCACGGGCATTGCTCGCCTTGTGCTAACGTCGCCCGCTGTAGGTTGTTCAACATGCACCCTGTCTAGGACGGCAGGGTGCGCTTTTGTAAGCATGCTTTACGGGTATTGGTTTTCATGCCTGTTTCTTGTTCCCACCTGTTCATTCTGGCACGCCCTAATCCTGTGGCTGTTCCTCTGAGTCGTTGTTTTTGGAATGACCCCTATTAAGACTTTTCACTCACCGACTCGCTACTCGCTTACTCGTCACTTTCCGTCTGGGTATATGTTCACTTTACATTCAAAACAAGCATGCTACGATAGCTTCCTTATTTAGCATACGCGTACGCGCGTTAACCGAACGAAGAGATGTCCAATTCACTTCGGGAGCAGTACGAATCTGCTCAAGCCTGGGGGCTTTGGACCGGCATCGACCTGTATGGGTGCGAACCGGCGATTATTAGGGATGCTGACGCTATCAAGCGCTTTGTCGTGGAACTCTGCGAGCGCATTGATATGAAGCGCTTCGGAGAATGCACCGTCGTCAATTTTGGTGAGGACGAGCGCGTGGCGGGCTTCTCCATGACACAGCTCATCGAGACCTCGCTCATCAGCGGTCACTTCGCGAATGCTTCGAACGCCGCATACATAGACGTGTTCTCCTGCAAATTCTACGAGCCGGAGGCTGTGGCGGAGTTTGCCAAGGAGTTCTTCAAGGCAAGCGAAGTCAAGAAGAACTACGTGCTGAGGCAGTAGTTTCGGACACAACAGTCGACCAAAAGCGCCGTGTATTGGCGCTTTTGGTGCACGGTGATTCAGAGATGCGAGGGCCCTTGAGCCCCATCTTTATATTATACAGCAATTAGATGCGTAAGTCAATACCCGCTATACGTTGCGTTTGCGCTATGTTCTGGTACTATAAGCCGCATTATGGCATTCGCGATCATAGAAACAGGGGGCAAGCAATACCGCGTGGCGGAGGGCGAAGTGCTTTCTATTGAAAAGCTTTCGGTAAAGGAAGGCGAGAAGGTCGTGTTCGACAAGGTACTACTTATAGATACCGGCACTACTACAAAAGTCGGCACGCCATACCTTGAGGGCGCCACTGTTGAAGCAACGCTTACTGCGCAGGGTCGCGGCAAGAAGCTTTTGGTTCAGAAGTTTAAGTCGAAGTCTCGCTACACGCGGCGTGTGGGTCACCGCCAAGCATTCTCCAAAGTTACCATTGAAAAAGCGGCCTAGTGGCCGTTTTTTCATATATCAACGTCTCCCGTATAAAAGGGGCTTAACCCCTTTTATTAGGAAGATGAGAAAGCAGGGTGTCAATATCCTCGGTGCACGCCTGTCTGGTTGTAAAAGGTGAAGCACATTCACTTCCGGTTCAGCATGAGCAGCTATACTTTTAAGATGGGTGTGCATCAGGCAGGTAGCACGTGCTCATACACTTTTGAGTACTCGTCTCTCCAAACTCTAACCTTATCTACTCTAAACATACTTTTATGTGCGGCATATTTGCATACACCGGAACGCGGCCCGCTTCGCCACTTCTTTTGGACGGCCTAAAAACGCTCGAGTACCGCGGCTATGATTCGGCGGGTCTCTATGTGCCCGGGTGCGGCACGTATCGTGCTGTTGGTCCCGTGGCGAAGCTGGCGGAAATGCTGCCGCACGTGCTGCCCGGAACGTCCGGCATAGCACACACGAGGTGGGCGACACACGGCGTACCGAATGAGCAAAATGCACACCCTCACACTGACCAAGCACGTAAGATATGGGCTGTGCATAACGGCATCATTGAGAACTACGCCGAGCTCAAGCGGGAGCTTGCGGCGCTCGGTCATACCTTCTCTTCCGACACGGACTCGGAGGTGCTCGCGCACCTCATTGGACTAGCATATGAAACACAACACGACCTTCCTACGGCAGTGCTGGCGGCTCTCGCACGAGTAGAGGGGACCTACGGTTTAGCGGTAATGGAAGAGGGCGACAGCGGCACCATCGTCACCGCTCGTATGGGCAGTCCTATCGCGCTTGGTATACGCAACGGCGAGTATGTTATCGCATCGGACGCCGCCCCCATCCTGCGCCACACCAAGGACATCATATACCTGGAAGATGGAGAGTATGCCGTGGTGCGGCCGGATGGCTACTCCATCTACTCTATACGGGGCAACACGGAGCTTTCGCGCAGCCCCACGCGCCTTGATTGGGATATTGAAGAAACAAAGAAAGGCGGCTACCCGCACTTCATGCTGAAGGAAATAATGGAGATCCCGGAGGTGCTGGAGAACAGCGCGCGAGGCCGTTTGCTTATGGATGAGGGATCGGTGCGGCTTGGCGGCCTGGAGGATCATGTAAAGGAGTTACGTGATATTGAGCGGCTTACCATAGTGGGGTGCGGAAGTGCGTACTTTGCGGGTCTTGTGGGACGGCTCCTTATTGAGGAGTACGCGGGCATACCGGTCGATGTGGAAATAGGGAGCGAGTTTCGCTACCGCGACCCGGTCATTGCGGAGGGCACCGCTCTTCTTGCCGTTTCGCAGTCGGGTGAGACGGCAGACACGCTCGCATCCATACGCGAGGCGAAACGGCGCGGTATGCTCACGCTCGGCATTGTGAATGTCATAGGTTCCACTATTGCGCGCGAGACGGACGCCGGAGTGTACAACCACGCGGGGCCGGAGATAGGTGTGGCAAGTACCAAAGCGTTCATTTCGCAGCTTGAGGTACTTGCACTTGTCGCGCTATTTCTTGGCCGTGCGCGTGGCTTGTCACGCGAGCGAGGGAGGGAACTTGTGCGTGCAGTTGCGGATCTGCCCGACAAGGTTCGCGCGATATTGTCAACGCGCGACCGTATACGAGAGGTGGCGGAAGAGTACCTCGGCTACGATGACTTTATGTACATTGGACGCAAGCACAACTTAAGTACCGCGTATGAGGGGGCCCTGAAGCTCAAGGAAGTATCATACGTACATGCGGAAGGATACGGAGCGGGCGAAATGAAGCACGGACCCATAGCAATGATCGACGACCTTTTCCCGACCGTTGCCATTATGCCGCGTGATTCGGTCTATGATAAAATGAGATCAAACGTTGAAGAGGTGCGTGCGCGCGGCGGTCGTGTGCTGGCCCTTACGACCGAGGGTAACACGGAGATAGAAGCCATTGCAGATGAGGCGCTGTATATCCCGTCTACCATTGAGCCGCTTTCGCCCGTGTTGGCGAATATTCCGCTCCAGCTCTTCGCGTACTATCAGGGCGTAGCCCGAGGCTTCAACGTGGACCGTCCGCGCAACCTGGCGAAGAGTGTGACGGTCGAGTAAGACTCGGCGCAACGCCCCCTTACCAGTGTCACATTGCCTCTATGGAAAACACTTCAGAAGCGACGATCACGCGTAGCGTTCGGGCTGCTGTGCTGAAGACCGCTTTTATTACCTCGCTCGTCACAAGTGTGCTTGTGTCTGCGCTTGTGGTTGCCGTAGATACCGCACGCGCGCCAAATACTCCAGCCGGCCAGAGTGTAGCGGTGTCCGGCGCCGAGTATGGGGCGAGTATGAGGGACAGAGACGCGGCCGTGACGTCGTTGGTAGGACAGGCGAACAAAGCGGTGGTGTCTGTGGTGATCACCAAAGATGTGCCGGTGTACGAGCGCTTTTACGAGCGCTTTGAGCCGTGGGGCGGAGGTTTCGGCTTCTCAATACCGCGCGTGAGGCAGCGGGGCACCGAGGAACAGCAGGTGGGTGGCGGAAGTGGCTTCTTTGTAAGTGCCGAAGGTCTTGTGGTAACCAATAGGCATGTCGTGAGTGATGAAGAAGCTTCCTACACGGTGATACTGAGCGACGGCTCAAAGCATGAGGCCGAGGTACTGGCCCGTGACCCGCAGCTTGACGTGGCGGTGCTTCGCGTGAGTGGCGCCGTACCTGAGGGCGGCTTCCCATACGTTGAGTTCGGCGACTCAGATACATTGCAGCTCGGGCAGACGGTAGTAGCCATAGGCAATGCGCTTGCCGAGTACAGCAACTCAGTATCTGTCGGTGTGGTTTCCGGCCTGTCCCGAGATATCGTGGCCGGAGGTATCGGAGTGCCTGCAGAGCCACTCGAGGGCCTCATACAGACGGATGCAGCCATTAACCCTGGCAATTCAGGGGGCCCGCTTCTGGACCTCAACGGAAAGGTAATAGGTATCAATGTGGCAGTCGCGGGTGATGCCCAGGGCATTGGCTTTGCGCTTCCATCCAATGCCGTGCGTGCGTCTGTGGAGTCGGTGAAAAGTACGGGCCGAATAGAGCGTGCCTATATCGGTGTGCGATACGTGCAGGTCACTCCTGAACTTCAGGGCGCCGAAGGGTTACCGGTGGGGTACGGTGCACTTGTTCGAAGCGGCGAGGATGGGCCGGCGGTAGTGCCGGGTTCGCCTGCTCAAAAGGCAGGTCTGCGCGGTGGCGATCTCATTGTCGGCATTGACGGTGCTTCGCTGGAAACAACGTCGCTCGGTGCGGAACTGCGCAAGCGCAAGGTTGGCGACACGGTGCAGCTTGAGTTTTACCGAGGAGATGACAAGAGGACCGTTGAGGTGAAGCTTGAAAAGCTGCCGGAATAGAAACGGAGAAAACTGAAGAACAGGAAAAATAAAAAGGTGCAATCGTGCACTGTGTCGCATGCGCATAGTCAATCAGATACGACTGTTGTGCACCATTGTCCTTTTAACGTGCCGCGCTTAGTTTGCCGCTAACCCGCGCTTTTTGCATGGCGTGGCACAACACTAGTTAAGGGGTCGACGATGATCGCCGACCCCTTGATGACTCCCTGAACGCTGCGCGGGTTAGACCAATGCAGCTAGCTCCTTATATATTTCCTGAACGCCAGCGGGGCTGATGCCCAGCGCCTTCTGCCCTGCCGGCGGAAAGCCGGTACAGAGTCCGTGCATGAGCTTGGCGACCGAAACTGCCCGCCTGCTGGCGACGATCTCGACCGCCGTTGCGATCCGCCTCCGCGCATCGGCCACCGTCGCGGGGCTCATGCCCCGGCTGAAGGCCAGCCTCGACGTGCGCCGAAGCGCACCGATCTCGTTGTCGACCATGAACCGCGCAGGGTCGCTCTCGGTCTTGAACTTCATCGATCTCCTCCTCGATGTGAGGCACGAGGCCTCTGTTTATCCATTGTGTATCATAGCATACTTAGTATATGTATGTCAAGTACTTTTTAAGTCCCGCATGTTACTTCTAGAAAAGCTTTTTATTGAGCCACTTCTTAGCCTCGCCCTTTGAGGGCATTGCGCATAGTGTCTGCGTCAACGTACTCAAGCTCAGTGCCGGTCGAGAGGCCCCGGCCGAGCATGGTGGTACGTACCACGCCGTCTGTGAGTAGAGGGGCAAGCTGCTCGCGGAGGAAGAGTACGGTATCTTCGCCGTCGGGTGTTGCGGACAAAGCAAATATAATTTCAGTGAGCGGCGGGTTTTCGCTCTTGCGCCCTGTGACTGAACGGATAAGCTCGCGGAGCCGTATCTTGCGCTCCGGCTCTTTGTCGAGCGGTGTCGCGGTACCGCCTAACACAAAGTATGTGCCGCTGTACGTACCGGTACGTTCGATGTTTTCAAGGTCTACGTCCTTTTCAACAATCAGTAATGTTGTGCGATCACGCTTGTCGCTGGCGCATATCGCACAGAGGTGTACGTCAGCCTGTGCGGGAAACAGGCGGTAGCATGATGAGCAGGTGCGCACGGTTTTCCGTGCCGCAAGAAGGGCATCGGCAAAGGCTCGTACAGCACTTTCGGGCCGCCGTACCAGCCAAAACGCAAGCCGTCGCGCCGCTCGCGGCCCTATGCCGGGAAACTCCTGCAGCTTTTCTGTGAGTGTGTCGAGCGGGTCGGACATGAAAGAAATGCAAAGGTCAAAAGTTAAAAGTCAAAAGTGCAAGGCAAAATTCAAAAATGTACCTGCGGTACGTTGTTTGCTAACTTTTACTTTTGAATTGGACCTTTGACTTTTGCATTTTAACTTTTGACTTTCGTTACCATTCCTCATCCGCCGCCTTTACACCGCCGGGCATCGCGCTAAAGCTCGACTTCTCAATAGAGAGGAACGACGTCTTCTTGTCGTCAAAGTAAAGCTCCACGGATCCGGTAGGGCCGTTGCGGTGCTTTTCCACGAGTATCTCGGCAATGTTCGGCCTATCGCTCGTCTCGTTCATTTTATCCTCGCGGTGAATGAACATGACCACGTCTGCGTCCTGCTCGATGCTGTTATGGACCAGTATATCGTTGGCAACAAAGTTGTGTACATCAGGCACGGTGGCATCGTACACATCCTCGACACCCAACTTGTCTATTGCGACTATTTTGTCCCATAGCACATCAGAGGTGGCGAGCGACAAACATGCGTCTGAGTCCAACAGTGCAGCCATTGCTTGCATGCGCGATCGGCCGATGCTGGTGCTTAGGAGTGCGCTCCCGTTATAGGAGTGTCCCAGCTTTCTTTGTACATCACGCCAACTCATGTGCGCTTCAGCTTTTGCCGGCTCAATCACCAAGCGCCAAGCCTCACGGGGAATCGTGTCAACGTTGGTATTGGGTGTGATCTCTGAAAGTGCGGCAAGCATTGGTTCTATACATGCCACACGGCTGTCCGCCGTTCCTATCTGCTCCAGAAACGCACGCTGATGAGGCGTACCGACAACTGTGACATGATACATGGGCCGGTACCCCTTTGCGGATTTCTGCACACGCAACGTTCCTTGTATACCGAGTCGCAGGAGTAAGTGTTGAACGCCTTGGGCAAGTTTTTCGCTGGACGATGCGTAGTATATGGCTGCAGCAGGCTTACGCCCCGCACTTCGCTTCCAGGACATATTGCCATCCGTGGACCACAGATGGCGGAGAAAAAGTGCTATCTGCGCCTGACCACACTCCATCACGGCTTCCGGTATGCGTTTTTCGTACGAGCGCACACGCTCGATCCCCAGCCGCTCAAACCAAGCGGTAATCGGATGTACCTTGCCATGCGCAAGTTTATGCGGAGAGGGAAGGTACAAGTGGTACCAATTGCGTTGCGCCACGAGCCTGCCGGTGATGCCAAAGAGCGTATGGGCGGTCTCCCGCACGTGCTCAATATTAGCCATGTCGGCGCTTGTGTAGTGGTAGGGCTGCTTGGGAAGGATACACCCATCCCCCAGCAAATGCGCTAAGAGAATAAGTTCCTCGTTCGTAAGGCTACTACTTGCCGGATTCACCGTAAGCGCCCGCGGCACTGCAATATGATCACCTGCCACTAGTGTGTCCAGGCGCTTCCATCCTGATAGCGTGAGAAATTTGTGGTTTGCGGATGCTTTTATCGATCTACCGCTTCGAGTGCTGAGCCGAAAGACCTCCTTTTTCCCTGAATAAAACACACGCGTGACTGCATGTGCTGCTATTTTGTGCGTATGATCAACTCCCGCTATCTGTAGCTCTCCTACGTTTGCTCGTTCGGCAAGTTCACGTATTGTGTGGCGCGAACCATCGCGCGCATCCATGAGAAGTGTGTCGCCGGTGAGACAGCCCGAATCTCTCAAGTCCGACAAGCGCGGCTTGCCTCTGCGCTGCTCCACGGCGCGCGATAGCTGAGACAGCGCGATGACGGGTACGTCGAGCTCGCGTGCAAGGGTCTTCAGTGAGCGCGATATCTCGGTGGTTTGCTGCACGAGGTTGTCCGTGGCGCGGCTGTGTGTGGGTGCCATCATTTGAAGGTAGTCCACAATGACGAGGCCGAGATTGTGTTCGCGCTTTAGTCGGCGGGCCACGGAGCGCATCGCAAGAATGTTGTTGGCCGGTTTATCGTCGACAAAGATCGGTGCCTGGCTTAAGCGGTCGATGGCGTCGCGTACGCGTGAAAAATCTTCATCCGTGGAGAGTTTACCGGTGCGCAGCTTCCACGCGTCCACACGTGCTTCCGCTGCGAGCATACGGTCCACAAGCTGCTGTGCGCTCATTTCGAGCGAAAAGATGCCGACGGTCACGCCTTGCTGTATCGCTGTTTGACGCGCTATGTCGAGCGCGAGCGAGGTCTTGCCCATGGAGGGTCGCGCAGCGAGAATAATAAGGTCACTCCGCTGGAAACCTGCGAGCAGGTTGTCGAGCTCCTTGTACCCGGTCGGTACGCCCCTGAGCTCGTCGGATGTTTTGTGCAATCTGTCTATGCGCTCCCACGCCTCACCGAGCGATTCTTGCATCGAGACAAACTTATGCAGGGAGGGCGCATTGGTTATCTCATACAGCCGCTTCTCCGCTTCGTCGAGCACGTGCTCCATGTCGTTCGCCTCGTCATACCCGAGCTCCGCAATGTACTCTGCCGCATTGATGAGGTTGCGCAAGGTGCTCGCCTTGGCGACGAGATTGGCGTAGTGGAGCGCATTGGCGGTGGCAGGCGTACTGTTCACGAGCTCCGTAAGGTACGTGGCGCCACCCACGCGCTCCAGGTCCTTAGTAGAGGACAGGCGGGCGGACACGGTGAGGGCGTCTATAGGCTCGCTCTTTGTGAAGAGGTCCATCATCGCGCGGTACAACACGCGGTGCTTTTCTACGTAGAAGCTATCGGCGGAGATGTTGTCGGACACGTCGTACAGGCAGTCTGGCTTCAGCATGATAGCTCCGAGGAGAGCCTTTTCGGCGTCCAGAGCCTGTGGTGGAATGCGCGTCTGCATGGTGGTGCGGGAGCATATTGTAACATCGTCCGGCCCGGCACGCTTGTGCTTGGGGTGGGGGATAGGAGGGGGATACAATGCAAAAGTTAGAAGTCAAAAGGCAAAAATTCAAGTCAAAAGTCACAAGGTACGGGCACAAACGCTCTGGCGGTACTTTTTGCTTTTAACTTGTACTTTTGCCTTTTAAATTTTTACTTTTGCATTTTGCTTGGCTGCTCAGTTGATTGCAGCCAGCCATCAATCTTTCGCCATGTATAAATCACCAGTATAATCGCGGTATGGAACACCACGCGCGGCTATATGAGGGAGACGTAGAGCTATGTATCACAGA